>JBBSNQ010000016.1:0-13932 GCA_038232575.1 Solirubrobacterales bacterium
GAGTCGCGCGAGGCGGTCGATGTCCTCGCGGCTGCGCCGCTCGGTGATCGCCACGAGCAGACCGTCCTCGTACTCCGGGTAGTCGTCGGCGAGCCGATAGCCGGGATTCACGCCCTCGGCGCGGGCGCGCTCGAAGAGGCCGTCGAGGTCGGGCACCCTGACTGCGAACTCGCGCACGACCGGGCCTGGGTTGATCGCCTCCGCGCCGAGCGCCTCGCGCGCGTAGGCGGTGCGGCGGAGCATCAGCTCGCCCAGCTCGACGATGCCCCGGCGCCCGAGCCAGGAGAGGTACACGACGCCCGCGAGCGCGTTGAGCGCCTGGCTCGTGCAGATGTTGTGCGTCGCCTTCTCGCGGCGGATGTGCTGCTCGCGCGTCTGCAGCGTGAGCACGAAGCCGCGCTTGCCCTCGACATCGGTCGTCTCACCCGCGATCCGGCCGGGCAGCTTGCGCAGGTAGCGCTCGCGCGCAGCGAGAAAGCCGAACGAGGGGCCGCCGAAGTCGAGCCGGTTGCCGAGCGTCTGGCCCTCGCCGACGGCGATGTCGACGCCGAGCTCGCCCGGCGGGGTGAGGATGCCGAGCGTGAGCGGATCGACCGCACATACGACGATCGCGCCCGTGCGCGCCGCGGCCTCGGCGAGCGGCCCGAGATCCTCGACCGTGCCGAGGAAGCTCGGCTGCTGCAGAAAGACCGCGGCTGTGTCGTCGTCGACCGCCGCCGCGAGCGCGTCGAGGTCGGTCGCACCGTTGTCGTCGAGCGGCGTCTCGACGACCTCTGCACCGAAGCCAGCCGCATAGGTCGCGAGCGTCTCGCGCGAGTGCGGGTGCAGGCCGCGGGAGGTCACGAAGCGCCGGCGCCCGCTCTCCTGCACCGCAAGGTAGCCGGCCGAGGCGACCGTCGAGGGGCCCTCGTAGAGCGAGGCGTTCGCGCACGGCAGCGCGGTCAGCTCGGAGATCGCGGTCTGGAACTCGAACATCGCCTGCAGCCCGCCCTGGGAGACCTCGGGCTGGTAGGGCGTGTACGGAGTCAGGAACTCCGAGCGCGAGATGATCGAGTCGACAAGCGCAGGCACGTAGTGGTCGTACATGCCGGCACCGAGGAAGCTCACCTCCTCGTCGCAGTGGCGGTTGCGCGCGGCGAGCGCCGCGAGGTGGTCGGTGACCTCCTGCTCGGCCATGCCGTCCGGGAGCTCGAGCGGGCGCTCGAGGCGCAGCTTCGCCGGGATGTCGGCGAACAGCTCCTCGACCGACGAGGCGCCGATCGCGGCGAGCATCTCCGCTCGGTCGGTGTCGGTTGTGGAGGTGTAGCGGGTCATGTGACTCTCAGCCGGGTCGTACTGCCCTCAGCTCCCGCCCTCCTCGGCGAGCAGATCGCGATAGGCGGAGGCTTCAAGCAGCGAGTCGGCCTCCGAGGGGTCGCTCAGGGTGACCTTCACCATCCAGCCCTCTCCGTAGGGCTCGGCGTTGATCTTCTCGGGCTCGTCGACGAGCGAGGAGTTGACCTCGGTTATCTCGCCGGAGAGCGGCGCGAAGACGTCGGAGACGGCCTTGACCGACTCGACCTCAGCGTAGGGCTTGTCCTTCGCCACCGTGCTGCCGACCTCGGGCGGGTCGAAGAAGACGACCTCGCCGAGGGTGTCCTGCGCGTACCAGGTGACGCCGAACGTCGCCTGCTCGCCCTCGACGCGCGCCCAGTCGTGCTCGGCGTGGTAGCGCAGCTCCTCTGGGTAGCTCTCCTCGGCCATCGCTTAAGTCTCCTTCCGGTAGAGGGGCTTTTCGCGGATCTCCGCCGCACGCCGGCGGCCGCGGACGTCGATCTCGATCTCGGTGCCGGGCTCGACGGCGGCCACGGGCACGTAGCCCATGCCGATGCCGATCCCGAGCGACGGCGAGAGCGTCCCGCTCGTCACGGTACCGATCGGCTCTCCGCCGCGCATGATGTCGTTGCCGGGTCGCGGGATGCCCGGGCCCGTGAACTCGAACGCCGCGAGCAGCTGTGCGGGCTCGGCGCCGCCCAGCGCCTCCGAGCCGACGAAGCCGGTGTCGAGCTTGCAGCACCAGGCGAGGTCGGCCTCGATCGGGGTGCGCTCTTCGGTCAGGTCGTTGCCGTAGAGGCAGAAGCAGGTCTCCAGCCGCAGCGTGTCGCGAGCTCCGAGACCGGCCGGGGACGCGCCCTCGGCCAGCAGCGCGTCCCAGAGCTCGGGCGCGCCCTCGGGCGCCGGCAGCAACTCGACGCCGTCCTCGCCCGTGTAGCCCGTGCCGCAGACGAGGCACTCGACTCCCGCGACCGACATGTGGGCCGTTCGCATCCGGCGCGGCGGCTCGCCGTCGATCAGCCGCTCCAGGATCGCACGCGCGCGCGGCCCCTGCAGCGCCAGCATCGCATAGTCGGCGTGCGCGTCGCGCACGGTGACGTCGAAGCCGCCGGCGTGCTCTGAGAGCCAGGCGAAGTCGCGCTCGTGGCGGGCGGCATTCGTCACCGTCAGGAAGCGGTCGTCGAGGCGGTAGGTGAAGAGATCGTCGATCACGCCGCCGTCCTCGCGGCAGAGCACCGAGTACTGGGCGCCGCGCTCGGCGATACGGGTCACGTCGTTGGAGAGCACGTGCTGGAGGAACGCCTCGGCGTCGGGGCCGCTCGTCTCGACCTGGCCCATGTGCGAGACGTCGAACACCCCGGCCTCTGTGCGCACGGCGAGATGCTCGGAGCGGATGCCCTCGTACTCGACCGGCATCTCCCAGCCCGCGAACGGCACGAGCCGCGCCCCGGCATCGCGGTGGCGGTCGAAGAGCGAGGTGCGGCGCAGGCTGTCGACGGCGGATGCCAAGCTGGATGAATCTACCAGCGGGGTGGTGGCGTGAGCCGAGCGCTCACTGCACTCGACGTCCAATAAGATGTCAGCGCGGTGGCGAGCACGGGTGAGATGCTGCGGGAGGTGCGCCGCCGCAACGGGGTCTCGCAGCGTGCATTGGCCGTGCGCGCCGGAACGAGCCAAGCCGCGGTCTCGCGCCTGGAGCGCGACCGGCAGTCCCCCACGGTCGCGCACCTGCAGACACTGCTCGACCTCATGGGCGAAGAGCTCTCACTCGAGCCGCGGAGGCGCACCCCCGGGCACGACATCGAGCTCCTGCGCGAGAACCTCCGCCTGACCCCCACCGAGCGCCTCGAGAACGTTGCGCGCCTGGCCCGCTTCCTGGCCTCCGCGCGAGGGGCTCAGGCGAGTGGCAGCAGCCGCGGGCAGCGCCAAGGTGCCCGGTGAGCGGCCGCGCGTGAACGGGGACGCTGGCGAGCGGCATCGCTCGTGAGCCCCGACGCGCTGTCGCGCGGGTCCTTCGATCCCGCAGAGCTGCTGCGAGCGCTTATCGAGCACGGCGTCGACTTCGTGGTCGTGGGCGGCGTCGCGGGAGGGCTGCACGGCGCCTCGCGCGTGACCTTCGACCTCGACATCGCCTACGACCGGCGCGCGGCGAACCTCGAGCGGCTTGCCTACGTTCTGCGCTCGCTTGACGCGCGGCTGTCGGGGCCGGGGGTGCCGCAGGAGCTTCCGTTCGAGCTTGACGCCGTGACGCTGAGTCGCGGAAGGAACTTCAGCTTCACCACGCGCGCCGGCCGGCTCGACATCTTCGCCGAGCTCGCGGGCGCGCCGTCCTACGAGGCGCTGGCGGCGGGCGCGGCGGTGCTGGACCTCGCAGAGGTGGGCCTCGCGGTCGCTGATCTCGACCAGCTCATCGCCAGGAAGCGAGCGACCGGACGCGCCAAGGACCGGCTCGACGCCGATGAGTACATCGAGCTCGCACGCCTTCGACGCGAGCAGGAACGCTAGACCGGGGCTCGCTCACGCCTCGCGTGAGCGCTGGGTCTCGCTGGCCGCCGGCTGGCCGCCGGCTCGCCGCGCCGGCTACTCAGTTGTCCTTCAGGAACGAGGGGATGTCGATGTCCTCGTCCGGGATCTCGAGCGACGAGCGCTGGGCGTCGTCGAAGGAGAGCGAGCGGTCGGCTCCGCGCCGGCGTGCCGGCCGGTCCTCGTCGGCGTGGCGGTAGGAGCGCGTCGCTCCGGCACCCGCGGCCGGCCTGTCAAAGCCGGTCGCTACGACCACGACGCGCACGCCGTCGCCAAGCGACTCGTCGATCACCGCGCCGAAGATGATGTGCGCGTTCTGATCGGTGGCGCTCTTGATGATCTCGGCGGCCTCGTTTACCTCGAACAGGCCGAGCTCGGCGCCGGCCGTGATGTTGAGCAGGATTCCCGTAGCCCCTTCGACCGACTGCTCGAGCAGTGGGCTCGAGATCGCGTTGCGCGAGGCCTCGCTGGCGCGATTCTCGCCGCTTGCCTCGCCGATCCCCATCAGGGCCGTGCCCGCGTCGATCATGATCGTGCGCACGTCGGCGAAGTCGAGGTTGATGAGGCCGGGGATCGTGATCAGATCGGTGATTCCCTGTACGCCCTGGCGCAGGACGTTGTCGGCCTCGCGGAAGGCGTCGAGGATGCTCGTGCGCCGCTCGACGATCGAGAGCAGCTTCTCGTTCGGGATCACGATCAGCGTGTCGACCTGCTCCCGCAGGCGCTGGATGCCGTCGTCGGACTGGCGCGCGCGCTGGCCCCCCTCGAACGAGAACGGCCGGGTCACGACCCCGACCGTCAACGCACCGATCTCCTGCTTGGCGATCTGCGCGATCACGGGAGCGGCCCCGGTTCCGGTGCCGCCGCCCTCGCCAGCGGTGACGAACACCATGTCGGCGCCCTTGAGCGCCTCCTTGATCTCGTCGCGGCTCTCGTGCGCGGCGCCGTAGCCCACCTCGGGGTCGGCGCCTGCGCCCAGTCCGCGCGTCAGCTCGGTGCCGACCTGCAGCTTGATGTCGGCGTCGCACATCTGGAGCGCCTGCGCGTCGGTGTTGACCGCCAGGAACTCGACGCCCTTCAAGCCGGCATCGACCATGCGGTTGACCGCGTTGGTGCCTCCGCCGCCTACCCCGACGACCTTGATGACCGCCAGGTAGCTGCCCGTCTCCATCGCTCCGGTCCTTGCCTCGCTCTAGTGGGATCCCTGCTGGTGGGGCCTGGCCAAGTTTTCCGTCCGCCCCTCAAGCCATGCTTAATGGTTTTCGCGGGCGGAGCGAATCCCTGCAAAGAGCGCACTGTAAGGGGTTCTCATCCGCCCTGTCAACGTACGGCACGATTTCGTGCAGTCCCTCAAGCTCAGATCGAGGGTTGCGGTCTCTATCTCTGCTTGAGCCTTCCGGCTGCAGTTGCAGCCGTATCACGGCCCTCCGCCGGTGGCTTCAGGCTGCCCCGCCCCGCCGTTCGCCGAAGTGGGCCGACCGGCGCCGCTCGCCCCGCCGGCGCCGGCTGGCGACGCCGAGCCCGCCGCCTCCTCGGAGCCGGCGGGCTGATCCCCGGCGGGCTGACCTGCGTCCGCGGTCTGCTCCCCCGACTCCTCCAGCCCCCCTGCCGCGGGGCGGTGGGGTAGGCGGACATCGACGTACGCCGCGCCACCGGCAGCGCCGCTTGCCAGCACGGCGGTGGCTGCCGCCCACTTCGCCCGCAGCTGCGCAAGATCGCCAAGCACCAGGTCGGGCGCGCCGCGCAGGCTCACCACCATTCCCCGGGAGCCCCGCACGCGCGCGCTCGCGATCGAATCAACGAGCCCCGCGGGCGCAGCGGCGATCGCGCGCAACGAGCGCAGCGCGCGGGGGTCACGCAGCATCCTGCGCTCATCCGGCTTCGCAGTGCGCGGCGCCCTTGCGAGCGCCTTGGCATCGAGCCGCGCGAGCTTCCGCCCCACGTCGACGCCGATGAGCAGCGTCCCATCCGCTGCCACGGGCACGTCCGGCCCGCGTCGCACGGCCAGCCTCGCCACCGGCCGATACTCGACCACGTGCACGCGGACGCCGTGCGGGAGCTCGGGCGTAGCCTCGATCGCGCGCACGGCCGGATAACCCGCCACAGCGCGCTCGAGATCCCGCCTGCTCACGTTCAGAGTCGTCATCTCCCGCGCGCGCGCGGCGAGCTCGGCCTCGAGACGGCGCTCGTCGCCGATGGTTACCCCGGTCACCTCCACGTGCTCGATCCGCAGCAGCTCGGAGTCCCTGAGCCAGAGGCCGTAGACCGCGATGAGCGCGAGCAGCGCTCCGGCGGCGAGCATCGCGCGCCGCCGCAGACGCGGAGGCCGCGAACGCGGTCCGGAGGACGATGCCCACCGACCGAGCGCCCCCACTCGCGCGTGGGCGCTCAACCGGCGGGCCGCAGTGCCCAGCCGCGCGAGGCTCACCCGTACAGTCCCGAAGCCTCGATCTCGCCCAGCAGCTGCACCTCGGGCTCGAGGCTCACCCCGCAGCGCTCGCGCACGCGCCTGCGCCCCTCGGCCATCAGCGCAACCACGTCGGCGGTGCTCGCAGCTCCGGTGTTCTCGACGAAGTTCGCGTGCTTCTCGGAGAAGCGCGCTCCGCCGACCGTCAGTCCGCGACAGCCGCTGGCATCGAGCAGCTGGCCGGCGCTGCGGCCGCCGGCGCGCTGATCCTCGGGGTTCTTGAACGTGGACCCGAATGTCTTGATGCCCGAGGGCTGCGCGGCCCGGCGCTTCGCCCGCATCGCGGCGAGCGTGGCCTTGACGTCCTCGGGCACTGCCGGCCGCAGCTCGAAGCACGCCGCGGCGACGACCTCACCCGCGCGCAGTTTCGACTTCCGGTAGGAGAAGCCGAGCTCCGCGGGCGTGCGTCGCCCGACTCCGGATGCGCTCGCGACCTCGACCCACTCGAGCGCATCGCCGAGCTCGCCGCCATAGGCGTTGGCGTTCATCCTCACCGCGCCGCCGACCGTGCCCGGAATGTTCACGCCGAACTCGAGCCCGCTCATTCCCCAGCGCGCCGCAGCTGTCGAGGCCTGAGGGAGACGAGCGCCCCCTCCGCAGCGGAGCCGAGCTCCGTCGCGCTCGATTGTCGCGAGATCCTCGTCGAGCTTCAAGACCAGTCCACGGAATCCGCCATCACTGACGAGGAGGTTCGAGCCTGAGCCCACCACTCCTACCTCGAGCCCTTCCTCGTCCGCCCACGCGAGGACCTCCACGAGCCCCCGGGTCGTGCCCGCGCGCGTGAAGAAGTCCGCCTGCCCACCCGTCCTCACCGTGGTCAGGCGCGCAAGCGGGAAGTCGGCCTCGAGCCCGGCCGGCGCGCTCATGGGCGGTCCCGCGCTCGTGCCGCGAGATCGCTGCGCTCCACGCGCGCCGCGGCCTCAAGCTGCTTCACGGTCACGAGGCGCTCGCCCGCTCGGACCCGTCGGCGAGCCGGTGCGCGAGCCGGGACACGTCGCCCGCGCCGAGCGTGAGGACCAGATCGCCCGCGCGGAGCTCCTCGCGCAGCAGGCGCTCGGCGTCGTCCATCCCCGGTAGCCACCAGACGGCGCGGCCGGCGGCGTGATCGGCCGTCGCCGCGGCCACGAGCCAGCCCGAGACTCCCGGATGATCCTCGGCCCGCTCGCGCGCTGGATAGATGTCGAGCACGAGCGGGAGGTCCGCGAGCGCGAGCGCCCGGCCGAACTCGCGCGCCAGCCGGCCGGTGCGCGAGTAGAGGTGAGGCTGAAAGCAGGCGACCACCCGATCCGGCTCGAGCGCCCGTGCCGCCTCGAGCGTCGCCCGGACCTCCGTCGGGTGGTGGGCGTAGTCGTCGAGCACGAGCGCCCCCGATGCGGTCGTGCCGATCCGCTCGAACCGCCGGCCGGCCCCCTCGACGCTCGCGAGCGCGGCGGCCGCCGCGGCGAGCTCGATCCCGGCGGCGCGGCAGGCGCCCAGGGCGGCCAGGGCGTTCAGCACGTTGTGGCGACCGGTGGCGGGCAGATCGACCTCCACCCCCTCGACGCGGAAGCGGGTCGAGCGCGGCCCGACGCAGACGTCCTCCGCGCTCAGCTCGCCGCCTTCGATGTCGAAGCGGATCGATGCCTCCGGCAGATCGGCGCGCGCCCACACGATGCGCGTCGGCGCGGCGGCAAGCCACCCGGCGAAGGCCTGGCGCAGCTCGCCGAGCGAGCGGTAGGTCGCGTGGTGATCGAGCTCGACGTTGGTAACGACGGCGACATCGGGCCGGAGCTCGAGGAACGAGCGGTCAGACTCGTCAGCCTCGACCACCGCCCATTCGCCCTCGCCCCACGCCGCGTTGACGCCCCTCGATCGCAGCTCGCCGCCGATCACGAACGCGGGCGAGCGTCCGCACTCGAGCAGCACATGGGCAATCATGCTCGTCGTCGTTGTCTTGCCGTGCGTGCCGCATACCGCGATCGAGCGTTTCAGCGATGCGACCTCGGCCAGCAGCGAGCCGCGGTGCAGGATCCGGGCGCCCGCCGCGCGGGCGCTGCGCAGCTCGGGATTGTCGTCGCCGATCGCCGTCGAGACGACGATGTCGGCGCCCGCCGGGATGTTGGCGGCGTCATGGACGAGGACCGGCTCGATTCCTGCCGCGCGCAGGCGGGTGCAGTAGGAGGAGTCGGCGCGGTCGGATCCCGTCACCCCGGCGCCGAGGGTTCGCGCCACGAGAGCGAGGCCGCTCATGCCCGCCCCCCCGATGCCGATGAAGTGAAGCGCTCGACCGGCCCAGGGCGCGCCGTTCATGCGGCTGACGATAACGCCGCTGCAGGCGGTCGGAGAAAGCGCGATCGCCAACGAACCGAGGCCACGGCGTGGTCTGCAGGCGGCGCGGCGACGTCGTCCGCAGTCGTCCCCGGCGGCGCTTCTCTCACCTCAGGCTCCTAGGAAGGTGAGTTCACTGTCCTAAGGCTGCTCGCGAGCCCAGCTCGTCGAGATGGAGGCGCGCGTCCCGCTCACCTTCGCGAGGCGCGAGCAGGCTGCGCTTTGACGGAACCGGCTGAACCACCGCGACGCTCGGATCGCCGCATGCCGGGTTGGCGCTATCTCGGAGCCGAGCGCTGCTTGGCTTGGCGGATCTCCTCCAACACTACGGGGAGCCCCGCGGCTAGAAGACGGTGTTGGGTATGGCTGGGGCTGCGGCGGCGTCGGGCGACCGATGGACCCGCGCTACCCGAGCAGCGCCAGCGTCTCCGCCGCGATCCGCTCGGCGGCATCGGGCCGCGCGAGCGCGTGCGCAGCGGCGCGCATCGCGTCGAGCCGCTGGGTGTCTCCGAGCAGCTCCGCGACCTCGCTGCGCAGCCGCTCTGGATCGAGCTCGGCGTCGGGGACCACGACGGCCGCACCCGCCGCCGCCACGTGCCGGGCGTTCTTGGCCTGATGATCGGCGGTCGCGCTCGGGTACGGGACGAGGATCGCCGGCAGCCCGGCGGCCGCGAGCTCCCACACCGACCCACCCGCCCGAGCCGCGCACAGATCGGCCGCCGCGAGCGCGTCTGCAAACGGCTCGACCCAGGGAACGAGCCGGTAGTGATCGGGCGCGTCGCCAAGCTGCACGCGCAGCGCCTCGAGGTCGCGCTCCCCGCAGACGTGCAGGACAGCGCAGGGCGCGTCGGCCCCGAATGCGGCGACCGTCGCTTCGTTCAGCGAGCGCGCGCCGAGCGAGCCGCCGAAGACCAGCAGGCAGCGCTCCTCGACGCCGATGCCGAGCCGCCGCCGGGCCGACTCCCGGTCGGCCGCGCCTGTCCCACGCGGCACGGGGCGCCCGGTGACGAGGTAGCGCTCTCCTTCACGCCCCGCCAGCGGAAAGGCGAGGAACACGCGCCGTGCCAGCGGGCTGAGCGCGCGGTTGGCCACGCCGAGGTGGCTGTCGGCCTCGCAGAGCACCAGCGGCAGTCGCAGGATCGCGGCCGCCAGGCCGACCGGCCCGGCCGCGTAGCCACCGCCGCCGACGACGACGTCCACCTCGAGTCGCCGCAGCAGACCCGTCGCCCGCGCCGCCGCCACGGCGGCGAGGCCGATCGCCCGGGCCGCCGCCAGCGGATTGCGCCTATCGAGGCCCCTCACCGGCAGGGCGTGAAAGGGGTAGCCGGCGCGCGGCACGAGCTCCCGCTCGGCGCGCTCGCCGCCCGCGAACTCGACCGCGGCGCCGCTATCCCGCAGCGCGTCCGCGACCGCGAGCGCCGGCACGACGTGACCCGCCGTCCCGCCCGCGGCTATCAGGACGCGGGGCACGTCCCAACCCTCCCTCGATCGCCTGCAGCAGCGGCCGTCTGGCGCCTGATCCGCCCGTCGCCACACCCCGCGCCCCCGAAGACGCGCCGGCACGGCCGCCGCGGGCCGCGCCGCGCGCTCGCCCTCGCCCGGCGGCGCCCAGCAGCATTCCCATCGCGCCGAGCAGGACGATCAGGTTCGAGTTGCCGAAGGAGATGAACGGGAGCGGCACGCCGGTCAGCGGGGCCATGCCCATGACCGCGAACAGGTTGAGCGTCGCCTGGCAGAGGATCAGCGAGGTCACGCCGGCGGCGAGCAGCTTCGCGTGCCGGTCGCGCGCGAGCTTGGCGGTGCGCAGCCCCGCATAGCCGATCAGGCCGTAGAGGCCGACCACGACCGCGATCCCGACCACGCCGAGCTCCTCGCCGATGATCGCGAGGATCATGTCGGTGTGGGCCTCGGGCAGGTAGAAGACCTTCTGCACCGACTCGCCCAGCCCGACGCCGAAGGGCCCGCCCGAGCCGATCGCGACCATCGCCTGAACCGCCTGGAAGCCGCTGTCGCCCGCGTGCTGCCACGGGTCGATGAAGGACGTCAGACGCTCGCGGCGGTAGGGCTCGACCCAGGCTGCGAATGACGCGGCGATCGCCAGCAGGCCGCCCAGCGCGAGCAGGTGGCGCTTGCGCGCTCCGGCCGCGACCAGCAGCGTGCCGATCGAGGCGCAGATCATAAGCGCCGTGCCCATGTCCGGCTGCGCGAGCAGCAGCGCGCAGGCCGCGCCGACCACCAGCAGCACCGGCTTGCAGAGTCCACCGAATGTGCGCACGGCGGCCGGCCGCCTCGCCAGCACCTGCGCCGCATAGAGCACGAGCGAGAGCTTGAGCAGCTCGGATGGCTGAAACCGCACCGGCCCCGCGCCGAGCCAGCGTGTCGCGCCGTTGACCTCGACTCCGACGCCCGGGATCATCACCGCGATAGTCAGCGCGAACGCCACCACCAGCAAGATCGGCGTCACCCTGCGGGCAAAGCTCGGGCCAGCGTTCGAGAGCACGTGCATCACCGCGAGTCCCACGAGCGCGTAGAGCACGTAGCGCTTGAGGAAGTGGGATGAGTCGCCGCTGTCGATCAGCGACTCGGCCGAGCTCGCCGAGTAGACCATGACCGCACCCAGGGCGAGCAGGCAGAGAGTTGCCGTGTGGAGGATCGACCACTCGAGCGAGGGCTCGCCCGAGCGCCGCACCGGCGCTGCGGCCGGCCCCGCGGGGCGCGCCGGCTGCGACTCCGCTCGGCGCTTCGGCTGCGACTTCGCACCGCGCTTTCGCTTCGCCGCCGACGCCATCAGGGCCCTCTTCGACGTCGGCGGAGCGGATCATCCCCGCACCAGCTCGCGAAAGTGCTCGCCCCGGGACTCGAAGCTCGCATAGCTGTCGAGGCTCGCGCAGGCGGGGGACAGCAGCACCACGTCGCCCGGCTCCGCAGCACGCGCGGCAGCCGCCACCGCGGCGTCGAGATCTCCGCAGAGGTGAAGGGGTGCCGCACCCGCGAGATCCTCGGCGAGCCGCTCGGCGGCCTGGCCGATCAGGTAGGCCGCGCGGCAGCGCGCCGTCAGCATCGGGCGCAGCTCCGCGAAGCCGCCGCCCTTGAGGCTGCCGCCGAGGATCAGATGAACGCCTCCGTCGAAGGCCTCGATCCCCACACGCGCCGAGGCGACGTTGGTCGCCTTCGAGTCGTTGACGAACAGGACATCGTCGCGCCGAGCGACCTCCTCGAGGCGGTGTGCGACGCCCCCGAAGGTGGCGAGCCCGTCGCGTACGGCCTCGGCGGGAAGGCCCCGAGCAAGCGAGGCAGCCGCCGCCGCCATCGCGTTCTGCAGGTTGTGGGGTCCCCGCAGGCGTACCTCGGCGGCCGGCATCAGCGGCTCGCCGCGCCAGCGCAGCTCACCGTCGCGGTGCGCAAGGTCGGCGTCGGGTGCGCCGAAGGAGATGAAGCGCCCGGCGCCCGGCGGTCGCAGCGCGGAGGGCGCCACCGCCACGTCCTCGGAGCGCTGGCGCCGGAACGGGCGCTGCTTGGCCCTGTGGTAGGCGGCGATCGTCGCGTGCCGGTCGAGGTGGTCCTCGCTGAGGTTGAGCAGCAGCGCGCACTCGGGGGCGAAGGCGTCGGAGTCCTCGAGCTGGAACGAGGACGCCTCGCACACGACGGTCGCATCCGGCTCGATCGACCCCACGAGCGAGCTGAGCGCGGTACCGACGTTGCCGGCCACGCGCACGGGGGCGCCGGCGGCACGGTGAATCGCGCCGAGCAGCTCCACGGTGGTCGTCTTGCCGTTCGTACCCGTCACCGCGACGTGCTCGTTCGGGATCAACCGCCAGCCGAGCTCGAGCTCGCCCGTGACCTCGAGGTGGCGCTCGCGCGCCTCGCGCACGACGCGCGCCGACGCGGGCACGCCGGGGCTCTTCACCAGGGTGCGGACACGATCGAGCAGGCCGGCGCCGTCGTTGCCCAGGACGATCTCGACGCCGTCGAGCTCGGGCGCCGGCTCCGGTCTACCGGCGTCGCAGGCGATCACCTCGCCGTGCTCGCGCCGGGCCCCTGCGGCGGCGACGCCCGAGCGCCCGAGCCCGACGACGAGGTAGGGCCCCGGGGGCAGCGGCGGCCGCTGCCTCACGCCGACTGCTGGTAGAGCGTGAAGCCGATCGCCGCACAGATCGCCGCGACGATCCAGAAGCGCAGGATGATCTTCGTCTCCGACCAGGCGAGCAGCTCGAAGTGGTGGTGCACAGGCGTCATCAGGAACAGGCGCTTGCGGAAGCGCTGAAACGTGAAGACCTGGATCGCGACCGAGAGCGCCTCGATCACGAAGATCCCGCCGATCACGATCAGCAGCACCTCGGTCTTCGTCATCACGGCGAGCGCCGCGATCGCCCCGCCGAGGCCGAGCGATCCCGTATCGCCCATGAACATGGCGGCGGGGAAGGAATTGAACCAGAGGAAGCCCACGCAGCCCCCGACGAGCGCCGAGCAGATCAGCGCGAGCCCCTCTTGGCCCGCGGTGATGGACGTCATCGCGGTGTAGGTGACGAGCACGATCGCTGCGCAGCCGGCCGCGAGCCCGTCGAGGCCATCGGTCAGGTTGACGCCGTTCGAGGCCCCGGCGAGAACGAAGAAGATCAGGATCGGGTAGAGGTAGCCCAGGTCGACCGAGAAGTCGAGCGGGTGGAAGCGCAGCGTCTCGGAGAGGCCGACGTACCTGGTCGCGACGTACCAGAGCGCGATCGCGAGCGCCGCCTGCACGGCCAGCTTGGTCTTCGCCGAGAGCCCGGCCGAGCGCTTCTTGGAGAGCTTCGTCCAGTCGTCGGCGAGCCCGAGCCCGGCGCTTGCGATCGCCGTTCCGAAGACGGCGAGGCTGGCCACGTCGCCGTAGTCGGCGAGGATCAGGAACGAGACCGCGACGGCGCCGAAGATGACGACGCCGCCCATCGTCGGAGTGCCCGCCTTGCCATGGTGGCCCTCGGGGCCCTCCTCGCGGATGTGCTGCCCGAACTCGCGCTCGCGC
The DNA here is from genome assembly GCA_038232575.1 of Solirubrobacterales bacterium. GTDB lineage: Bacteria > Actinomycetota > Thermoleophilia > Solirubrobacterales > Thermoleophilaceae > JACCZP01. The sequence continues at coordinate 13,614 of JBBSNQ010000016.1, forward strand.
AGGAAGACGATGAACTTGGGACCGAGGAACATCGCGAGCAGCAGCGAGGCCATTCCCGCGATCAGAACCTCGCCGAGCATCAGGCGAGGACACGCTCGAGGCCGGCCGAGCGCGATCCCTTGACGAGCACGCGGTCGCCGGCCGCCGCGATCTCACCGAGCAGCGCACCCGCCTCCTCGGGGTCGGCGACCGAGTAGGTCTCCCCGTCGAAGCCGCGCGCGATGCCGAGCGCATCCTCGCCGACGGTGACGAGCACGTCGACGCCGACATCGTGCGCCCGTCGCCCCACCTCGCCGTGAAAGCGCTCGGCGTCGGGGCC
>JBBSNQ010000017.1:0-12740 GCA_038232575.1 Solirubrobacterales bacterium
CAGCTCGCCGAGGTAGCCGGGGAAGATCGCGCCGATGAACTCGCGCTCGCCGAAGAGCCCCTTGAGCGCACCGGCGGCGTCGACCACGGGCAGGGCGGGCAGGCCGCTGCCCGTGACCTGCCGCACCGCCGAGCCGACCTCCTGGTCGACGCCGAGCGGCGGCGCGTCGCGGATGTGGAGCTCGGTCAGCGTCCGCGGGCTCATCGGCTGTCCTTCGCGTTTCTCTTCTTCACGGCTCTCGTCTCCCTTGCCAACTCATGATCACAGGTAACGCACGAAGATGTAGAGGGTCGCCAGCACCATCGAGACGAACGTGGCCGGCAGGCCCACGGCAAGGAAGCCGAGGAACGTGATCCGCTGGCCGGCGCGCTCTGCCATGCCTGCCGCCGCGACGTTCGCGGCCGCCGCCACGAGCGTCGCGTTGCCCCCGAAGCATGCCCCCAAGGCGAGCGACCACCAGTAGGCGTCGTCGCCGGCGCTCTGCCCCTGGAGATCCCGCACGACGGGGATCATCGTCGCCGTGAACGGGATGTTGTCGACGATCCCCGAGCCGATCGCCGACACCCACGCGATCCCGAGCAGCTCGGCCGTGCGGTTGCCCTGCGTGACCCCCGCGATGCCCTCGGCGATCTTGTCGATCGCGCCCGTCTGCTCGAGCGCTCCGACCATCACGAACAGTCCCAGGAAGAAGAAGAGCGTGCTCCACTCGATGCCCTCGAGCGCGCGCTCGACCGAGTGGCGTGTGAGGAAGAGCATGATCGCGGCGCCCCCGAGCGCGACGGTCGCGGGCTCGAGGTGGAGCGCCTTGTGGACGAAGAAGGCGAGGATCGTCAGGACGAGGACGGGCATCGTGCGCTTGAGCTCGTCGGCGTCGACGATCGACTTGCGCGCGTCGAGCCCCATAACGCGCTCGCGCGCGTCCTGATCGGTATGGAGCTTGCGTCTGTAGAAGAGATAGAGGCCGGGAATCACGACCACGAAGGCGACCGCCGCGATCGGCGCGAGGTTGACGACAAAGTCGATGAACGACAGTCCCGTCGCCCCGGCGATCAGGATGTTCGGCGGGTCGCCGATCAGCGTGGCGGTGCCGCCGATGTTCGAGGCGATGATCTCGATCACGATCAGCGGTATGGGCTCGATGTCGAGCGTGTCGGCGAGCAGCAGCGTGATCGGGACCATCAGCAGGATGGTCGTCAGGTTGTCGAGGAACGCCGAGAGCACGGCGGTGATCCCGCTCAGCGCGAGCACGACGAGGACGGGTCTGCCGCGCGAGAGCTGGCCGGCCCGGATCGCCAGGTAGTTGTAGACGCCCGTCGGCTCGGTCAGGCGGACGATCAACATCATTCCGGCGAGCAGCCCGATCGTGTTGAAGTCGATCGCCTCGACCGCCCGCTCCTGGTCGATCACCTGCGTGACGATCACGAGCAGCGCGCCCACGAGCGCGACCTTCGTGCGGTGGACACGCTCGCTCGCGATCGCCGCCAGGGCGACCGCGAAGATGGCGATGGCTAGAACCATCAGCGCGCGCCTCGCGGCGGCGTGGAGGACACGGCCGGGCCTGGGCGCAGGTGGGCCTGGCCTCGGCGCAGATGGGCTTCGCCTCGGTGCGAGGCAATGGAATCGAAGCGAATCACGGCGGTCAACCTACCCTGTCAGAATGCTGCGCATGGACGCGTCCCTGAAGCGCAGGGTCCGACTGATCGTCGCGCTCAGCGCCGCGGTCGCCCTCGCGGGCGCGCTCGTGTACACGAGCTTCAGCGCCGCGAGCACGGCGAGCACCCCCTCGCAGCTGCTGGGCGCCGCCGAGCCGGAGCGCTCCTACGAGCTGACCGGGAAGGTGGTCGACGGATCGGTCGAGGAGAGGGGCAACACGCTCCGGTTCGCGGTTCGCGACCGCGACGGCACGGCCGCAGTGCCCGTCGTCTACCAGGGTGTGGTGCCCGATCCCTTCCGGGAGGGGCGCGAGGTGATCGTGCAGGGGCGCATGGAGCGCGGCACCTTCGTCGCCGAGCGCGACGAGCTCGTCACGAAGTGCCCGTCGAAGTTCACCAAGCGATCGCCAGCCGCTTAGCCCAATGAGCGCGGTCGGCTCCGCGTGCCTCGTCGTGGGGCTCGCATGCGCGCTCTACGCGGCGGCGGCGGCGCTGTACGGCGCTCACGCCGGGGACGAGCGCTACGTGCTCTCGGCGCGCAGGGCGATCTACGCGCTTGCGGGCCTCGCCGTGCTCGCGATGGGACTGCTCGAGCTGGCCTACCTGCGCTCGGACTTTTCGCTCGCGCTCGTGGCCGAGAGCTCCTCGACGACGACGCCCGTCTTCTACAAGCTGACCGCCGTGTGGTCGACCCAGGCCGGCTCGCTGCTGCTGTGGGTGCTGTTGCTGTCGCTGTTCGCTAGCGCCGTGCTCCACGCCACGCGGGGGCGCCATCGCGAGATCGTGCCGTATGCGACCGCCGTGCTCGGCGGCATCGGCGCGTTCTTCCTCGCGCTGCTGATCTTCTACGCGCACCCTTTCGAGACGCTCGCCTCGCCGCCGGCCGAGGGCAGCGGCCTCAACCCGCTGCTGCGCCACCCGGCGATGATGATCCATCCGCCGATGCTCTACACGGGCTATGTCGGCTTCTCGATCCCCTTCGCCTTTGCGGTCGGCGCGCTCGTGACCCGCAACACCGGCGCCGACTGGATCCGCTCGACGCGGCGCTTTGCGCTCATCGCCTGGACCTTTCTCGGCGCGGGCATCCTGCTCGGCGCGCTGTGGTCGTTCGCCGAGCTCGGCTGGGGCGGCTACTGGGCCTGGGATCCGGTCGAGAACGCGTCGCTGATGCCCTGGCTCACCGGCACCGCATTCCTGCACTCGATCATGCTCCAGGAGCGCCGCGGGATGCTGCGGGTATGGAACGTCTCGCTGATCGTGGCGACGTTCGTGCTGGCGCTGCTGGGCACCTTCCTCGTGCGCTCGGGGATCCTCGAGTCGATCCACGCCTTCGGCGCCTCGACGCTCGGCACGCCCTTCGTCGTGTTCATCGCGGTCGTGATCGGAGGATCGGTGGCGCTCATCCTGAGCCGCCTTCCGGACCTTCGCTCGCAGGCGCGGCTCGACTCGCTCGTCTCGCGCGAGGCCGTTTTCCTGCTGAACAACCTCGCGCTCGTCGGCCTCTGCTTCGTGATCCTCTGGGGGACTTTCTTCCCGCTCATCTCCGAGGCCCTGACCGGGGTCGAGCGGAGCGTCGGACCGCCGTGGTTCGACCGCTATACGACGCCGCTGGCGCTCGTGCTCGTGCTGCTCTCGGGGGTCGGGCCCCTGCTCACGTGGCGCCGGGCGACGCTGGCCTCGATCCGGCGCGTCCTGCTCGTGCCGGTCGCCATGGCCGTCTTGGCGCTCGCGGCCCTGCTCGCCCTCACGCGCGCGGCCGAGAGCGTGCCCTCGCTGATCATGTTCTGCCTCGCAGCGTTTGTCGTCACGGTGACCGTGCAGGAGCTCTGGCGCGGTGCGGCAGCGCGCCGCGCCGCGAGCGGCGAGGCCTGGCCGCGCGCGCTCGCCGGGCTCGTCGCACGCAACCGCCGCCGCTACGGCGGCTATCTCGTCCACGCCGGAATCGCGGTGCTGCTGCTCGGCGTCGCCGCCTCGTCGGCTTTCACCGAGCGCCGCGACGTGCGCCTCTCGCCCGGGCAGACGGCGCGCGTCGGGGACTACACGGTCGCCTACCGCCAGCCGACCGCGACGGTCCTCGATGACACTACGGGGACGGGCGCGCCGATCACTCTCGGCGCAGTGCTCGAGGTGCGCCGCGGCGACGAGCGCTTCACTCTCACGCCGTCGCGCAACTACTACGGCGGCGCCGGCGGAGCCGAGGCGGGAGTGATCGGGCGCTTCTTCGAGGGGGAGGCGACCAGCGAGGTCGGCATGCGCTGGGGCCTCGGACAGGATGTGTGGACCGCGGTGAGACCCGATCTGCGCGCGCTCGAGGATCCGATCCGTGAGGCGGATCGCAGGTTCGAGCGCGCCGACGGCAGAGTGCAGGCGCTGATCCTCGCGGCGCTGGCCGAGCGCTACCGCCGCGATCCGGCGCCCGCGGCCTTTCGCCTCCAGGTCGCGCCGCTCGTCGCCTGGATCTGGATCGGCGGCGGCATCGTGATGCTGGGCGCGCTGACCGCTCTCTGGCCCTCGGCCGGCGCCCGTGCGCGGAGGGTGCGGAGCCTCGCCACAGCTCGCCCTCAGACCCACGCGGCCACGGAATCAACCATCTAGATGTTGACTCCGCCCTCCAGCGCCCCCGCGACCTAGCTCGGCGTGGAGTACGCCCTGGCACTCGTAGTGCTGCTCGCGATCGCGGCGCTCGTGGTCAGCGGTCCGCTGCGCCGGCGCGAGGCGCCCGGGCCGGGCGAGGCGCCTGGGGCGGGCGAGGCGGCTGGGCCGCGCGAGGCGGGTCTGGCGGCCGGGGCGGACCGTCGGGCCGAGCTCGAGGCGGCCAAGCAGGCCAAGTACCGGGAGATCCGCGACGCCGAGCTCGACTTCCGCATGGGCAAGCTCTCCGAGGCCGACTTTCAGGCGACCGATCGCGAGCTGCGCGCGCAGACGATCGCGATCGTCAGGGAGCTCGACGGCTCGCGGCCCCGCTAAGATCGACGCTCGATGGCCGGAGCGCTCAGCGCAGTTCAGATCGTCTTGGCGGCCCTCCTGATCGTGCTCGTTCTGTTGCACTCGGGCAAGGACGCGGGCCTCTCCGGGGCGTTCGGGGTCGGCGCTGCCGGCAGCTCGCTTGGGAGCGGGCCGCTGCTTGAGCGCAACCTCACGCGCTACACGATCGCCGTGGCGATCCTCTTCGTCGTCAACGTGATCGTGCTGCTGAAGCTCTAGCGGCTGTCCCGCCCGCGCGTGCCTCGGCCTCCAGGCGCTCTGCGAGCTCGGCGCCTCGTCCAGCCGCCACCGCGCGTGCCGCCCGCTTGCCGTCGAGGGCGAGGCCGCGCGCGGCCGCCAGCTCGAGCAGGCGCTGGCGCTCTTCCACCTCTGCCGCTGCCGCGAAGAAGAGCCAGCAGAAGACGCCCACGGTCACGAGGCTGCCCTCGAGCAGGAGCGTCACGCCGGCGATCCCCTGGTCGGCGAGCGGCGCGAGGCCCCAGCTCGCTTGGCCGCCGGCATAGGCGGGGTAGAAGACCACGTCTGACCAGATGAAGACGTTGGCGAGCACCGCGACCGCCAGCCGCATCACCACTACGTAGCCGAGCTTGGCGAGGTTGCCGAACCACGCCGGCTTGGGCAGCGGCCCCAGCAGTGCGATCCAGACGAGCAGGCCGAAGCCGATGAAGGAGCTGTGCTGGAGCGCGTGCAGCGGCTCGCTCGTGAGGGCGCGCTGGTAGATGGCCGGCAGGTGCCAGACGTAGAGGTTGGCGAGCCAGAGCGGCAGCGCGGCGGCGGGGTGGGCAAGGGGGCGCAGCCGATCGACGACCCGTAGTCGGAGCAGCGGCCCGAGCATGCCGCCGGTGAGCCCGAGCGCGATCAGCAGCGTGGCGATGTCCCCGAGCAGCAAGTGCTGGGCCATGTGGGCGAGCACGAGCTCCTCGCCGAGGTGGTCGAGCGGCGAGAGAAGCGCCACGAGCACGAGTGCGAGTCCTGCGACGAAGCTCGCGCGGCGGGCGAGCGGCACGGGCCGTCCGAGGCGGGAGAGCGAGCGCGCCCGCCGTGCGTACACGCCCCAGGCCGCGAGCACGGCCAGCAGCGGCACGATCTCAACAGGGGCATAGCTGCCCGCACCCACGTGACCGAGCAACAGAGGTGACACCGTGCTGCTGAGGCTAGCTCGCAGCCGCGAGGGCCGGCGGGGCTTCCGCCGAGCTGGGCCGGCCTCTCGTCGGTGGCCGCAACCCTGGCGACCGAGCTCTTGCGGCCCCTAATGCGGAGCGCCCCGCGTGTCGATAGCTGGGGTGTGCGAGGTCGCGCCCACCGACGTGTGCTGGAGTCACGGCTCGAGACGGCGCAGCAGCGGATCGCCGCGCTCGAGGCCGAGCTTGCGCTGCGCTCGCAGCGCGATCCGCTCACGGGCCTGCCCAACATCGGCGAGTTCCGCACTCGTCTGGAGAGCGAGGTGCATCGCGCGCGCCGCTACGGCCGGCCGCTGACCGTTGCTCTACTCGATCTCGACGGCTTTCGCGAGCTGAACGCCCATCACGGACACGCGGCGGGCGACAGTCTGCTCGCCACTGCGGGGCAGGTGATCTCCCAGTCGGTGCGCGTAAACGACTCCGTATGCCGCACCGGGGCCGACGAGTTTGCAGTGCTGCTGCCCGAGACAGACACGGCCAGCGCGACGCATTGCTTCGAGCGCGTGTTCGCAGGCCTCGAGAGCATCGAGATCGAGTCCATCCGCAGCGCCTCCGCGTCCGTCGGGATCGGCGCCTACGAGCGCAGGCAAAGCTACGAGCCCAAGCAGACGGCCGAGGAGCTGTTCACGAGCGCCGGCAAGGCGCTCGACCGAGCCCGCGCGGCGGGGGGTGGCAGGGCCGTGGTCGCCGGAGCCCCGTCCGGGCTCGAGGAGGTGGAGGATCCCTCCCATCGCGACGCGGTGGTCGGGCTGGCAGTGACGCTGCTCGAGCGCGACCGCTATACGGGCGAGCACTCCGACTCAGTCGTCGAGATGTCGGACGCCGTGGCGCGCCGGCTCGGGCTTCCCGACCACGAGGTCGATCGCGTACGCATGGCCGCGCAGCTGCACGACATCGGCAAGGTCGGGATCCCGGACGAGATCCTGAACAAGCCCGGCGGGCTCGATGAGGATCAGTGGATCATGATGCGCGAGCATCCCGTCATCGGTGAGCGCATCCTGCGCGCGATCCCCGGCCTCGGTTCGGTAGCCCGCATCGTGCGGCACGAGCACGAGTCCTTCGATGGCTCGGGCTACCCCGACGGCCTCTCCGGGAACGACATCCCGATCGGCAGTCGCATCATCCTCACCTGCGATGCGTTCCACGCCATGACGAGCGATCGCCCGTACAGGAAGGCGATGCCCGACGAGGACGCGCTCAACGAGCTGATGGACAACGCCGGCGGACAGTTCGATCCGCAGGTCGTCGAAGTGCTCGTCGGCTACATGTACAGCCGGCGCGGGCAGCTCAGCGCGGCCAACACGGCCTGACGTCGCCACAACTGTCCGGCGAGGACCCGGCTCAGTCCCCGGGCCCCTTCAACCGTCGGGCAAGCACCCGGCTCAGTCCCCGGGCGTCTCAGTGCCCGTCAGTCCCGGGCCCGAGCTGCCGGCCCCTCGCCGAGCGCCCTCAGGTGGTCGCCCGTTCAATGCTGCGAACCGCCAGCGCGCCCAGAGGGCGGCTCCGAGAGCCCGCTTCAGGCTGCCTGGACGAGCGGTGACTGCAGCTCGACGAATGCCGCCACGCACTCCGCGTCGAACTGCGTACCCGCGTTCGCGCGCAGCTCCTCGAGGGCTTCCTCGACGGATAGGGCACTGCCGTAGAGGCGGTCGCTGGTCATCGCGTCGAACGCGCTGGCCACGCAGATGATGCGGGAGGCCGGCGGAATCGCCTCGCCGCTCAGGCGGTCTGGGTAGCCCGCGCCGTCGGGACGCTCATGCGAGTGACGAATCCAGGGCACGATGCGCTCGAGACCGTCGATCCTGGCGAGCATCTCCGCCGCCACGACGGGGTGCTGACGGATCTCAGCCCAATCCTCCTCGGTCAGCGGATCCCGCTTGCGCAGTACGCGGTCGGGTACCGACACCTTGCCGATGTCGTGCAGCATGCCCGCCATCTCGATCGCCTCGAGGTCGTCGCCTGCCCAGCCGAGCCGCTCGGCGATCGCGACGCTGTAATCGGCCACCTGCCTGGAGTGCTCGTGCCGAACGGCCATGCGCTCGTCCACGGCCCCCGCCAGGGCGGTCGCCCAACCGAGCTCCCTGCCGTTCGGGCCAGCCGGCGCGGAGCGCCAGCGCTTGCGTGCGTAGAGCTGATCGTCGGCGTGGCTGAGCAGCTCGCCGCTGTCCGCCCCGTCGGCGGGGAAGCACGCCACTCCGAGCGAGGCGGGCGCGCGGGCCGCGAGCGCTACCTGCACCCGATCGGCCACCTGAGCGGTGTCGTGGGGGCTTGCGCCCGGCAGCAGGATCGCGAACTCGTCGCCGCCAACGCGGCCGACGGCCGAGCTATCGCTTTCGACGCGCCCGACCGCGTCCATCGACCTGCGCACGACGCCCTCCATCTGGCCGACAGCCCAGCGCAGCTGCTCGTCGCCGGCGGCGTGGCCGCGCGTGTCGTTGACCTGCTTGAGATGGTCGAGATCGAGCATGATCAGGCCCATCGGCTGCGCCGCGCTCGATGCCTGAGCCAGCGCTGCGTCCAGGCGCTCGTCGAGGCCGCGCCGGTTCAGGCAGCCCGTGAGTGGATCGGCGCGCGAGACGTGTGCAAGGTCGTTCCTGCGCGCCTCCTGGTTGCGCGCGTGCCAGGCGCAGATGACCGCGACGGCGGCAAGGCAGACAGCGAAGAAGCCGACGCTCTCGGGGTTCGGTTGCGCACCGACGAGGTTGACGGTGAAGTACGCCGCGAAGTTGAGCAGGCTGAGGAGCACGACGGCCGTTGGCCGGAACGACAGGGCGGCGAAGATCAGCGGAATGAAGAAGAGCAGCGCAAGCGGGCTGACCGATCCGCCGTCGGCAATGCTCACGCCGGCCGCCAGCCCGACGCTCGTCGCTGTCCACGCCAGTAGCAGGGGCTCGTACCAGATGCTCCGCACGAGCCGCTCGCCGGTGCTCAGCATCACTCCGAGCGCGAGCACGGCGGCGACGCCGAACAGCGCGGCGATCAGGTACCGGTTCGGCTGCGGCCAGGTCGCGGCAGCGTAGCCCCAGCCGGCGCTGCAGATCACGAGCATGAACCGGACCCCGGCGCGGACGCTCTCGATCCGAAACCGGACCTCGGTGAAGTCGATTCCAGGCGTTTGGCGCGCGGCTGCCATTGGGACTTGCTATCGACCCTGCGGAGCGACGCCTTTACGCGCGGGGACGATGTTCTAGACAGCCTCGGGAGGGCTCCCGCCGCGCGCGACAGGGCGACCGGGGTTAGATGGCTCTCAGTGCGCCCAGGGAGACTCGAACTCCCACGGGCCATACGGCCCACAAGGCCCTCAACCTTGCGCGTCTACCAATTCCGCCACAGGCGCGTGGCAGAGTCGGAGTATAGGGAGAGGCCCAGCACGCGGACGACGATCGTCGTCCGCGTAAGCGACGCACGCCGCCTGCACATCGGAGCAGTCAAGGCCCGCCCATCGAGACCATCCGTCTCGGGCGCTAGGCTTTCCAAAAGCGAACAGGTGTTCGTACCCCCGAAGGGCCGCACCCGGCCGGAGGAGCTCAATCGTGGACCTCGATCTGACCAAGCGACAGGCCGAGATCTTTGACTTCATCAAGCGCTACTCGGCCAAGCATGGCTATCCGCCGACGGTGCGCGACATCGGCAAGGCGATCGGGCTGGCGTCCTCCTCGACGGTGCACGCACACCTGGCCAATCTCGAGCGGATCGGGCTCGTGCGGCGCAATCCGTCGAAGCCGCGGGCGATCGAGCTGCTCGTCGACAAGGCCAAGCGCGTGGTCTCCTCGCCGGAACGACTGCCCGTGGTCGGCCGGGTGGCAGCCGGCACGCCGGTGCTGGCCGAGGAGAACATCGAGGAGTACGTCGAGGTGCCGGCGCTGGCCGGGGGTGAGGAAGGCGGCTACGTGCTGCGCGTGCACGGGGACTCGATGCGCGACGCTGGGATACTCGAGGGCGACTTTGTGGTCGTCCGGCCCCAGGAGAGCGCTGAGGACGGCAACATCGTGGTGGCGCTCGTGGGCGACGAGGCGACGGTCAAGCGCTTCTTCGGCGAAGCTGACCATGTGCGCCTGCAGCCCGAGAACGACGCGCACGAGCCGATTCGCAGCCGCGACGTGCGCGTGCTCGGTCGCGTGGTCGGCGTCTGCCGGAGGCTCTCGTGAGCGCCGCGGCGGCGGGGCGTCCGCGGGCGGCCAGGCAGCTCGCACTCGAGACGGTCGAGAGGGCTGGACGGGCCGATCGGGTCGGGCGGAGCAGGCGGATCGACCGGGAGCGGTGCGCTGCCGATGCCGGCGCACGAGCAGCCGAGGCGCGAGAGCCCGGCGCGCCAGGGCGCGCCGTCCCAGCTCGCACGCTCGCCGGTCGGCTTGCCTGCATATGGGCGGCGCTTGAGGCATACGGCGTCGCTGACTGCCCGGTGTGCAACGGGCCGATGCGCCGCAGCGTGCGTGGGGGCTGCTGCGCCGACTGCGGCTCGGTGCTCGCCTAGTGGGGCCCCACTAGTACCATTGTGCCGCTGGCTGGGCAGCCGCGGGAGGTCGGAGAGACAACCGGCCCTCGAGGAAAGTCCGGACACCAAAGGGCGGGGTGGTCGGGAGATCGACCCGGGGAAACCCGCGGGAAAGTGCCACAGAAAAGACACCGCCTAAGCGGCGGGGTAGTTGCTTCGGGCAGAGCTTGCCGGAGCGTCCGTCCCGCCGCCGGCAAGGGTGAAAAGGTGCGGTAAGAGCGCACCGGCGGCGCGGCGACGCGTCGGCCAGGCAAACCCCACTCGGTGCAAGGCCAAGCAGGGGCGTAGACGCTGCTCGCCGAGCCCCAGGTAGGCCGCAGGGCTCTAGCAGCCCGCCCGGGGTGCCGAGAGGCGCCGCGGGCAGATGGATGGCTGCTCACGACAGAATCCGGCTTACAGGCCAGCTACGGGAGCGCCCCGCTTCGGCGGGGCCGCTCCTACTTGCGGGCGCGCAGCCGCCCGCAGCGTCGCCCGAGCCGCCGGTCCGTTCCCGGCTCGACCGCCCGCCGTCGGGGTCGCTACTCTGATGGTTGGGGTCGATCGGGACCGACTCGGCGGACACGACAGCGAGGCGGGGCGCAGAGCGAGCATGGGCGATTCAGAGATGCCAATCGAAGACGCCGAAGCGCCTGCAGATGGCGCGTCCGCGGGGCCGTCGCCGGAGGATCCGCAGCTTCGCAAGGCGCTCGATCCGCTGCTGCGCCGCGGCGAGGAGGCAGGCTCGCTCGAGGCCTCGGCGATAGCCGCCGCCGTCGAGGAGCTCGAGCTCGACGAAGGCGACGCTGAGGCCATCCGCGTCGAGGTCGAGCGCCGCGGCATCGAGGTGCTCGACGACGCCCGCCCGGCCGAGGTTGCACCCGCCCAGCCGGTGACGGAGGAGGTCGCCGAGGTCACGAGCGACTCGCTGCAGCTCTTCCTCCACGACATCTCGAGGCGACCGCTGCTCACCGCCCAGGAGGAGGTCATGCTCGCCAAGCTCGTCGAGCGGGGCGACCAGGATGCCAAGAACCGCATGATCGAGTCGAACCTGCGGCTCGTAGTCTCGAACGCCAAGCGCTACCGGCGCCTCGGCCTGCCCTTCCTCGACCTAATCCAGGAGGGGATCCTCGGGCTGATCCGTGCGGTCGAGAAGTTCGACTACCGCCGCGGCTTCAAGTTCTCGACCTATGCGACCTGGTGGATTCGCCAGTCGATGCAGCGCGGCCTCCAGCACCACTCGCGCACGATCCGCCTGCCCGTGCACATCGGGCAGGAGCTGACGAAGCTGAGGGCGACCGAGCGCAAGCTCACGTCCGAGCTCGGTCGCGATCCAACGCCCGGCGAGCTTGCCGAGCGCCTGGGAATGGACCTCGAGCAGCTCGAGGAGCTTCGCTCCGCCGAGCGCGTTCCGGTCTCGCTCGAGACGCCGGTCGGCTCGGAGGGGGACACCGAGCTCGGATCGCTGCTCCCCTGCGATGGCCCCGGGCCGCTCGAGCAGGTCTCCGCGGAACTCGAGGAGCAGTCCGTGCGCCGCGCACTAGATCGCCTCGATCCGAGCGCCCGCTGGGTGATCGAGCTGCGCTTCGGTCTGCGTGGGGAGGATCCGCTGCCCCTGCGTGAGGTCGCTCAGCGGACCGGGCTCTCCGCCGAGGGCGTGCGCAAGCTCGAGCGCCGCGCACTGCGCCGGCTCGCCGAGGAGCGCGAGCTGCGGGCGCTGGCCGCCTAGCCTCGGCCCTGTGCGCGTACTTGCCCTCCTCGCGCCGTTTGTCCTGCTCGGCGTCGGCGTCCTCTTCGTGGCTTTCTCGGGCGGCCCGCGCGGGGCGCGCAGGACCTACCTGACGCGCGGAGGGCGCGGAGCCGGAGTGTTCTTCGCGCTGATGTTCGCCGGCTTCGGCATCGTGCTGCCGGGGGTTGTGATCGCGGCCAACGAGACCGCCCTGGGAGGGACCGGTCCACTCGCGAGCGAGGAGGCGAGCGGCGAGCTGGCCGAGGGCAAGATGCTGTTCGGCCGCAACTGCGCCAGCTGCCACTCACTGGCCGCCTACAACGCGCGCGGTGCGACCGGACCGAATCTCGACCAGCTCGGCCTCGTCGACCAGGAGCGCGTCCTGAACGCGATCCGCATCGGCGGCACCGGCGATGGACGCATGCCGCCGGGTCTGCTCGCCGGCGAGGAAGCACGCGCGGTTGCGGATTACCTTGCCACGGTGGCGGGTCGAACCGGTCGCCCGTAGGAGCCTGGTGGCCCACTTGCCGGAGTTTGGGGAAAGCGCGGTGCGGGCGCTGGTCCGCCCGAACGGGCCGTCCGACGAGGTTGCTACTCTGGCGCCGCTCGTCCGCTAGTAGCCGCCTGACCGCACCCGTTTTGCCTGACCGCACCCGTTCGCGACCACGCAGAGCCGAAGGGAGTGCCTGATGCCCGAAGTCACAGCTCGTAGCCTGGATACG
>JBBSNQ010000018.1:0-12350 GCA_038232575.1 Solirubrobacterales bacterium
AACTTGGCGTGTAAGGCCCAGCTCAGCGGCAGTACGCGACGCCGGCCCAGGAGGGCTCTGGGGAGAGCTCGATCGGCTCGTAGCCGCGGTCGGGCTGGGCGTAGCCGAAGCTGAGCGTGCGCTCGTCGAAGAGCACCTCGAGCTCGCCCTCCTTGACGCGCTGGTCGAGCCAGGCGCCGCGGAAGACGAGCCGGCGCAGCCAGTGGACGAGCGAACGCTCGGGCTCGCCGCTGAGCTCGTGCCACCAGGCGTTGACGTGCTCGCCCAGCGCCGAGGTCGGGTCGGCAACCTCGCCGTTGACCGCGAGGTTGACGAGATCCTCGCGCTCCTCCTCGCCGAGCTCGCCGTCGACGAAGCCGAGCTTTACCGCCGCCTGCTCGAGGCGCTCGGCGAAGTCGCGTTCGTTGAAGGTGAAGCGCAGCTCGCCGTACTCGAGCACGTAGTCCGAGCCGGATTCGTAGTTCTCGCGTCGAGTAGTGTCCATAGAGAGCGCCCGCTGAGCCGAGCCCGGCTAGCGGGCCCCTCCAAGGCGTCGGCATTCTAAGGTCGAATCCTGCCGCGGGGGGTGCGCTGCAACGCGATTTGCAGGCTCTCCGCCGGTCAGGAGACGACCGGACCCCCGGCGGCTGCAGCGGCCGCGACGAGGGCCTCACCGGAGCCAGACCCCGCGCAAGCGGCGCTGGGGGCGAAAGCTCGGCGCCGTGCTCTTTCATGAGCCATGGAGAGCGATCGGCAGGCAGTGCTCGTGGTGGAGGACGATGAGGCGACCGCCTCCTTCCTCACCGAGAATCTGAGCGCCGACGGCTTTGGCGTGGCGATCGCCTCCGGCGTCGGGGAGGGGCTGCGCGCGATCGAGTACCGCAAGCCCGACCTCGTGCTGCTCGACCTCCTGCTCGAGGACGGCAACGGCCTGTCGGTGCTCGATCGCGTGCGCACGGCCGACGGATTGGCTTCGCGGATCGACCCTGCGCTACCGGTGATCGTCATCAGCGGCCGGACCGGGGAGGCCGATCGCATACGCGGCTTCGCACGCGGAGCCGACGACTATGTGTCGAAGCCCTTCTCCTACGCGGAGCTGCTCGGGCGCATGCAGGCCGTGCTGCGGCGCGCCTCCGGCCGATCGCTCAAGGGCGTCGTCCGGGTGGGGGAGCTGACGATCGAGCCTGCGACGCGCCTCGTCGAGCTCGCCGGCAGACGCGTCGAGCTCTCGGTCAAGGAGTTCGCGCTGCTGCAGGCGCTCGCGATCGATCCGACGCACGTCTACTCGAAGCCGGACCTGCTTCGGGATGTCTGGGGCTACGCGTCGATCGGGGCCACGCGCACGGTCGACGCGCACGCGTGCAGGCTGCGCAAGAAGCTCTCCTGCGGCGTGAGGCGCTACGTGCTCAACGTGCGCGGGGTGGGCTACCGGCTGACGGAGACGGCGTGACGACGCTCTACGTCGCGCTGCCGGCATGGGGCCTGTGCGCTGTGCTCGCCGGGGTCTGCATGTCGCTCCGGCGACGACTCCGGATCGTTGCCAGGGCCGAGCACGAGCTGCGCGGCCCGCTGACCTCTATCGGCCTCGCGCTCGCTGCGATCGGGCGCGGGCGCAGCGCCGCTGTGCATGCCGACGCGCTCGAGGTTGAGCTCGATCGCGCGCGGGCGGCGCTCGACGATCTCGGCGGCGCGCGAGCCGGTCACCGCGCACCTCCGCGGCTCGAGGCCGTAGCCGTTGAGCAGCTCGTCCGGCGCGCCGCCACCGGCTGGGGTCGGCGGGCGCGGGGTCCGGGCGGGCGCGTCCGGCTCGACTGGCGTGCCGGGGCGGCGACCGTGCACGCCGATCGCCGGCGCGTGTCCCAGGCGATCGGCAATCTGCTGGCCAATGCGGTCGAGCACGGGGGCGAGCGGATCGACGGTCGCGGCAGCAGGACACAGGAAGGTGTGCGTCTCGAGATCAGCGACTCGGGGCGGCCGGCGGGACCGACCGGCGTCGTCTCCGCCGACCGGCGCACGGGGCGTGGCCACGGCCTCGCGATCGCCGCCGAGGCCGTAAGGGAGGCCAACGGGACGATGACGCTCGGCCTGCGCGACCGAGCGGTGACGGGCTCTGCGGACCGATCGGCCATGGGCACGAGAGTCGGGAACGAGGATGTCACGAACCCGGGCGACACCTCGGTCGTGATCGAGCTGCCCACCAGCAGGCCGTGAACGCGCGCTCGCGACGCCGGCGCGCCGCCGTGCTTGGCTGCCTCTCGCTGGCGCTCGGCGGGGTCGCTGCCTCGCAGGTAGACGATCGCGCGCGCCAGATAGAGGCGCAGGTCGGGGCGCCCGTGCCCGTGCTCGTGGCTCAGTCGGACATCGAGGCCGGCACGAAGCTCGAGCCCGGGGAGATTGAGGGGCTGCTCGCGGTGCGCGAGGTTCCGGAGCGCTTCGCGCCGCCGGGCTCTGCGGCCGCCCTGCATGAGGTTGCCGGACTGAGAACGCAGGTGGCGATCCCTGCGGGTGGCTACGTCACCGCCGCGCAGCTCGGCGCCGGACCGACCGGGGCGGCTGGTCCGGCTGCGCTCGAGCGGGGTGAGCGGGCGCTCGAGCTCGGGGTCGTGGGTGGCAGCGCGCTTGCCGACGCGACGGGCGCCGGCGGAGCTCCCGCCCGCGTCGACGTGCTGGTGACAACCGACCCCCGCTCGGGCGCGGGGCGAACCTCGATCGCGCTCGAGAACGTCGAACTGCTCGGACTGCGGCCCGGCGACGACGGCGCGGGCTCGGCGGCCGGAGAGGATGCTGCGGCGAAGGCCGATGCGATCGCGAGGCTGCGCGTCACGGTTCGGCAGGCGGTCTTTCTCACCGCCGCCCAGAACTTCGCACGCGAGATCCGCCTGCTGGTGCGCTCGCCGGGCGATCGTCGCCGGGCTGGCGAGATGACCGTCGAGGCGGGAGCACTCTAGTGCGCGCCGGTCGGCGGAGCTGACGTGGACGCGCTCTCCGAGCTCGCCGAGGCGCTCCGAGGGAGGTTGATCGAGCGTGCGCGAGAGGGCGTGGAGAGCGCGGGCACGCTCGATGCCGAGGTGCGTGCGCTTGTCGAGCGTGAGGTACCCGCGCTCGACGGAGAGGAGCGCGAGGCGCTGATCGCGCGTGTCCGCCGGTCGGTGTCGGGCCTCGGTCCGCTCGATCCCCTGCTCGACGACGATGCGATCGGCGAGGTGATGGTGAACGGCCCGCACGCCGTCTACGTCGAGCGGGCGGGTCGCATCGAGCGCTCTGGCACCTCCTTCGCCGGCGAGGGCGAGCTGGCCCACACCATCGAGCGCATCCTCGCGCCGCTCGGCCGCCGGGTCGACGAGGCGTCGCCTCTCTGCGACGCTCGCCTGCCCGACGGCTCGCGCGTGAACGTGGTCATCCCGCCGCTGTCGCTCGAGGGTTCGTGCTTGACGATCCGCAAGTTCCGCCGCGAGGGTTTCTCGCTGACGGACCTGGTGGAGAACGCAACGGTTACATCCGCGCTGGCGAGCTTCCTGGACGCTTGCGTGCGGGCGCGCGCGTCGATCCTCGTCTCGGGCGGCACGGGCTCGGGCAAGACGACCACGCTGAACGCCCTCTCGGGCTCCATCCCTGGCGCTGAGCGCGTGGTCACGATCGAGGACGCGGCCGAGTTGCGGCTGCGGCAGCCGCACGTGATCAGGCTCGAGGCGCGCCCTTCGAACATCGAGGGGAAGGGAGAGGTGACGATCCGCCAGCTCGTTCGCAACGCGCTGCGCATGCGCCCCGACCGCATCGTCGTGGGTGAGGTGAGGGGCGCAGAGGCGCTTGACATGCTGCAGGCGCTGAACACCGGACACGAAGGCTCGCTGACGACCGTCCACGCGAACTCGCCGGCCGACGCCCTCAGGCGCGTCGAGACGCTCGCGCTGATGGCGGGCGTCGGACTGCCGCACGCGGCCGTGAAGGAGCAGGTGGCGAGCGCGCTCGAGCTGGTCGTCCATCAGAGCCGCAGTCCTGATGGCGCTCGCCAAGTCGAGGCCGTCGCGGAGGTGATCCGCAGCGATGGAGAGCCGGACACGCGCGAGCTCTACGCCCGTCGCCATGGCTCAGCGGAGCTGCGTCCGCCCGCGCGGCGGGAGCTCGTGGAGCGCCTCGAGCGCGTGCAGGGGAACTGATGACCCTCGCCGTCTGGATGGCCTTCGCGGCCGGGGCGGTGCTGCTCATCACGATTGCGGAGCTCGTGCACGCAGCTGGCCCGACCGTGCGCGGTCGGGCGCCTGCGCTGGTACGCCGGGTTGCCGCCCTCTCCGCGCTCGCCGCCCGTGCGGGACGCGATGGGAGCGACCCGGGGGCGGCGGAGCGCCGCCGCCTCGTGCTCGCGGGCGCGGCGACGATCTTCGTCGCCGGCACCGCGGTCGCCGGCGTACGCGCCGGGTTCCTGCTGGCGTGTGCCGTGCCCTGGCTGCTCGCGCGCGTCCTGCGCGCACGCCGCGAGCGCTACCGGCGAGCGGTCGAGGACGGCGCGCCCGCCATAGCGATGGGACTCGCCGACGCGCTCGGAGGCGGGCACTCGCTGCGCGGAGCGCTCACCGAAGCTGCGCGTGGGGTGGACGGACCAGCGGGTCGGGAGCTGACGCGGGTTGCGCGCGAGCTCGAGCTGGGCGCGCGGACAGAGGACGCCCTCGAGGCGATGCGCGGGCGAGTGCCCGCACGTGCGATCGACACGATCGTCGCGGCAGCCCTGCTCCAGCGTCGGGCGGGGGGCGATCTGGCGCGCCTGCTCCGAGCCAGCGCGCGGGCCTTCGAAGATGAGGCTCGGGTTGCGCAGGAGGCCCGTGCGGCCACCGCGCAAGCGCGCTTTACGGGCGTGATCGTCGTCCTGATGCCGCTCGGCGGCGCAGGCTTGGCGGAGCTTGCGAGCCCCGGCTACCTCGCGCAGGTGAGTGGCTCGTTCCTGACCGCCTGGCTCGTCGGGATCGCGATCGGGCTGCAGGTGGTCGCCGCGGTGCTCGTGCGCAGGCTCGGCCGCGTCCGCGCATGAGCGCCATGGCGCTCAACGCCTTGCTCGTCCTGCTTGCGGCTGCGCTCGCGACGGGCGCCACCGTCAACCTGCTTGCGAGTTTTCCGTGGCGCCGGCTCGGCCGGCTGCGCCGGCGCCGGCGCGCGGATGACTCGGGCGGTGGAGCGGACGGCACGTCGCCGCGTGGGGCGCGCGTGCTGCGTCTGCTCGCCTCCGCAGGCGCGGCTGTCCGTCCACTGCGCAGGGCGCCCGCGCCGCGCGATCTCGAGCTGCGCATCCGCGCTGCCGGAATGCCCGCAGGCCTCGGCCCGCGGGAGATCATGGGGGCAAAGCTCGCGGCGGCAGCGGCCGGCATCCTCGCCGCGCTGATCGTCGGCCCGAGCCTGCCGGGACGGCTCGGGGTCGCAGCGACCCTGGTCGTGCCTGTGGCGGGCTTTCTCGGACCCGACCTCTGGCTCTCGCGCCGTGCGGCCGAGCGCGCCCGCCGGGTACGCGCCGAGCTGCCCGCGCTGCTCGACCTGCTGCGCGTGTCGGTCGACGCCGGCCTCTCGCTGACGGCCGCGCTCGGCGCGGTCGGTGAGCGCTCGAGCGGACCGCTGGCGCGCGAGTGGCACAGGCTGGGACGCGAGGTCGCCCTGGGTGTCCCGTCGCGCGAGGCGCTGGCAGGGATGGCCGTCCGCCGTCCCCTGTCCGAGATCGCCGCCCTCGTCGCGGCGCTCGAGCGCGCCGCCCGGCACGGCGCGCCGCTCGCGGACACGCTCGCCGCGCAGGCGCGCGATGCCCGGCACGCCCGGCGCCGGCGCATTCAGGAGGAGGCTGCCAAGGCGAGCCCCAAGATTCAGCTCGTCGTCGCGCTGCTGCTCGTGCCCTCGGTGCTGCTGCTCGTCGCCGCCGCCCTCGTCGCCGCACTGCTCGAGAGTGGAGGCGGGTTGCGGGTGGGCTGAGGCCGGCGGGCAGCGTCTGCTCCGCGCGCTGTGGCGCGCGGGCCGGGGGGTGCAGGATTCGTTGCAGAAACGCGCGCCGGTTTGCAAGTCTGCGCCCGGGGCTGCCTCCTGCAACGCATTTCGCGTTCCCGCTGGGAGGGCGACCCACCGCGTTGAGCATCCCTGGATCCGCTCCACGAGCGGCTTTGAGCGCGCCGCGACGCTGTTCGAGAGGGATGTTCGTCCGCTCCGTGGAGAAATGTGTTGCAAAGTGGGGAGGAGTGGGGTAGAGTGGCGCCACTTACCAACCCCGGGGTGGTGGAGCTCCTCCCGCTCCGCCACTCCGGGAGTAAGCGCCCTCGATGGCCCATGGACCGGGACCCACACACCCACTTTGACGTTCCGCGGCCACTACGACTACTCGCTCGACGCGAAGAAGCGGCTGAACATCCCGGCCAAGTTCCGGCCGGCGTTCTCCGACGGAGTGGTTCTCGCCAAGTCGCTCGAGCCCTGCGTCAGCCTCTGGGCGCCCGAGGCCTTCGAGTCCTTCACCGAGAGCGTGCTCGGCAAGCTCAACCCGGTCAGCTCCGAGCGCCGCAAGCTCACTCGCTTCTTCGCCGGGAGCTCGTTCGACACGGAGCTCGACTCGGCGGGGCGCGTCTCCCTGAACCCGCCGCTGCTCGCGCATGCGGGCATCGAGAAGGAGGTCGTGGTGGTCGGCAATCTCGACCGGCTCGAGATCTGGGACCGCCAGGCCTGGCTGGCCGATCAGGACGCGCTGCACTCGGAGGCAGTGACGATCGCGGAGGGACTCGGCCATCCTGCTTGAGATGACACGTCCGCACGCGCCCGTGCTCGCCGGTGAGCTGCTCGCGGCGCTCGACCCGCTTCCGAGCGAGACGGCCATCGACTGCACGTTCGGGGCCGGCGGCCACGCGCGCCTGGTTGGCGAACGGCTCGGGGAGCACGGCAGATTGATCTGCATCGACCGCGACCCGCTCGCGGAGGAGCGCTTCGACGAGCTCGCGCCCGAGCTCGCGTGCGACACGCGCTTCCTGTGCGCCGACTACGCGGACGGCCTCGAGCTGCTCGCCGACGAGGGGATCGTCGCCGACATCGCCTACTTCGACCTCGGCGTTTCCTCGATGCAGATCGACACGCTCGAGCGCGGCTTCTCCTACGCCTACGACGCACCGCTCGACATGCGCATGGATCCGCGGCAGGAGCTTGACGCGCGCGAGGTGCTGAACGACTGGGACGAGCGCCGGCTCGCGACCCTGTTCGCGACCTACGGCGAGGAGCGCTACGCGCGACGGATCGCGCGGGCGGTCGTCCGCCGGCGCGAGAGCGCTCCGCTCGAGCGCACGTTTGAGCTCGTCGAGGCGGTCAAGTCCGCGGTGCCCGCGCCGGCAAGGTTCGCGGGCGGGCACCCCGCCAAGCGGGTCTTCCAGGCCGTGCGGATCGCCGTCAACGATGAGCTGGCCGCGCTCGATCGCGCCCTCCCGGACGCCTGGGCGCTGCTCAGCCGGGGCGGACGCCTGGCCGCAGTCTCCTTCCACTCGCTCGAAGACCGGCGCGTCAAGCGCTTCCTTGCCGCCCGGGCGCGCGGGTGTATCTGCCCGCCCGAGCTGCCGATCTGCGCGTGCGGCCGGACGCCGGAGGCCGAGCTGCTCACGCGCCGCTCGGTCACGGCGTCGGCGGCCGAGCTCGAGGAGAACCCGCGGGCGCGCTCGGGCCGCCTGCGCGCTGCGCGCCGTCTTGACGGGGAGGGCCTGTGAGCGCGCGGACCGCGGCCGCGCGCGCGAGCGACGTCCGTGCGCCAGCGCCGACGCGAGCGCCAACGCGGTCACGCCACGGCGCCGTCACCCGCGGCGCCGCGACGCGGGCCGCTGCAGCTCGCGCGCTGCCGGCGCCGCGGCAGCCCGCCCGCCCGGCTCGTGTGCGTCCTGGACGGGGAAGGCCCGCGCCGGCGCAGGGTGCGCGCGCCGCCGGCCTCAGGGCCTCGAGCGGCCTGCTCGACCGACTGCTGCGCGGGCGCGGGTGGGTCCTGTGCATCGGCCTGCTGCTCGTGGGGATCGTGTTCCTGAACGTTCGCGTGCTAGAGCTCGACCGCAGCACCACGGCGGCGGCAGAGCGGGCAAAGGTGCTCAAGCGCGAGAACGCAGCGCTGCGGCTGCGCGCCGCCGAGCTCGGCTCGAGCGAGCGGATTCAGGCGGCGGCGGCCGAGCAGGGGCTCGTCTGGCCCGAGCCGGGCCGCGTGCGCTACCTGCGCTCGCAGACGGGCGTTGATGCCCGTCGCGCCGCAGCGCACGTCCGAGGCGGCCGCTCCGCGAAGGTTCCCTAATGCGCACGCTCGACCGGCGCATCGGGCTGCTGTTCGCGATCTTCCTGGTCTTGCTCACGGCCGCGATTGTTCGGGCCGGCTGGCTCGGCACCGTCCGTGCCGACGCGCTGCGCGCCCACGCCCAGTCGCAGCAGATGCGCCAGGTAGCGCTGCCCGCACGCCGCGGCACGATCCTCGACCGCAACGGCGTCGAGCTAGCCGTCTCCGAGGACGCCGTGACCGTATTCGCCAATCCGTTCCTGATCGATAAGCCGGCGGCGGTGGCGGCACGGCTCGCCCCGCTCATCGGCAAGCCCGTAGCCGAGCTCACCCGCATCCTCGGCGACCGGCGGCAGGGCTTCACCTACCTCGCGCGCAAGCTCGATGCGAGCCGCGGCGCCAAGGTCGAGCGGCTGCAGATCGAGGGCATCGGCACGCAGAGCGAATCGAAGCGCGTCTATCCGCAGGGCTCGCTCGCCTCGCAGCTGCTCGGCCCGGTTGGCACGGACGGCGAGGGCCTCGGCGGGCTCGAGGCCGCACACGAGCAGACCCTGCACGGCCGCGACGGCAGCCGCCGCCTGGTCAGAGACGCGCTCGGCAAGCCGATCAGCATCGTCGAGGGCGCGCGCGCCGAGCCCGGTGACGACCTGCGCCTGACGATCGACGCTCCGCTCCAGGAGCGGGTCGAGGCTGTGCTCGCCGAGACCGGCGAGCGCTTTCAGGCCAAGGGTGCGAGCGCGGTCGCGCTCGATCCACGCAACGGAGAGATCCTCGCGCTCGCCAACTGGCCGGCGATCGAGCCCGAGAAACTGGGTGACACCGACGCCTACGAGCGCCAGAACCGTGCGCTTGCGGCGAACTACGAGCCGGGGTCGACCTTCAAGCCCTTCACGGTTGCGGGCGCGCTCGAGGAGAAGCTGATCGCCCCCGACACGCCCTTCGACCTGCCGCCCACGATTCAGGTGGCCGATCGCGAGATCGGCGAGTCTCACGACCGGGGGCCGGTCCGCCTCACCGTCGCCGAGATACTGGCCCAGTCCTCGAACGTCGGCGCCGTGAAGATCGGCCTCTTGCTGGGACCGAACCGCTTCGACAGGTGGATCAGGCACTTCGGATTCGGCGAGCTGACCGACGTCGATCTCCCCGGGGAGGCCGGAGGCATCGTCCCGCGTCCGAGCGAGTACTCGGGCTCTTCGCTCGGCAACCTGCCGATCGGACAGGGGCTTGCGGTGACGCCGCTGCAGATGGCGGTGGGCTACGCGGCGATCGCCGCCGGCGGCGTGGCGCACCGCCCCCATGCGATCGCCGGCGCGCGCGGGCAGGCTCGACGGCTGATGTCGGAGCGCGTCGCCGATCAGGTCTCGCGGATGCTCGAGGGAGTGCTCGGATCCGAAGGCACCGCGGCGCAGGCATCAATCCCCGGCTACCGGCTCGCAGGCAAGACGGGTACGGCGCAGAAGCCCGAGGCAGGGGGGTACTCGAAGACGAAGTACGTCGGCTCGTTTATCGGCTACGCGCCCGCACGCAATCCGCGTCTGCTGGTGGCGGTCGCCGTCGACGAGCCGCGCGGGGAGTTTTACGGCTCCGCCGTGGCCGCTCCCGCGTTCGAGAAGATCGTCTCGTTCGCGCTGCAGTATCTGGCGATACCGCCGGACTAGTCGCCCAGCATCGGCCCCAGACACGCGCAGCGCGGGGATCGACCATCTAGACTCGCCGCACCCATGACCCTTCGCGATCTGATGGGTGATGGCGCGCCGGAAGTGGCCGTCTCGAGCCTCGCGTACACCAGTCGGTCTGTGGTCCCGGGCGCGGTGTTCTTCTGCGTGCGCGGCCTTCGCTCGGACGGGCACGACTTCGCGCGCGAGGCAGTCGAGCGGGGTGCGGCGGCACTCGTGTGCGAGCGCCCGCTCGCCCTCGGCGTCCCTGAGGTGCTGGTCGAGGACGCCCGTGCTGCGATGGCGCCGGCCGCCGCGCGCTTTCACGGCGATCCGAGCCGCGAGCTCGCGGTCGTCGGCATCACCGGCACCAACGGCAAGACGACGACCGCGTTCCTCACGCGCACGCTGCTCGAGGCGGGCGGGCTTCGCTCGGGGCTGCTAGGCACCGTGAGCGCGATCGTCGGCGGGCGTGAGCAGCCGGCGCGGCGCACGACCCCCGAGGCGATCGACCTCCAGGCGCAGCTGCGGGACATGCACGACGCCGGCGATCGCGCCTGCGTGATGGAGGTCTCCTCGCACGCGCTCGCGCTCGGGCGCGCGGACGCCATCGAGTTTCGCGCGCGGGCCTTCACCAACCTGACCCAGGACCATCTCGACTTCCATCCGACGATGGAGGACTACTTCGGCGCCAAGCGCCGGCTCCTCGAGGGCGGTACCGGGGCCCGCGTGGTGTGCATCGACGATGCTCACGGACGGACGCTGGCCGCCGAGCTCGAGGGGGTTGTGACCTACGCGAGCGGGACGCCGGCCGACTACCGCGCCCATGACGTGCGCTTCGACGCGAGCGGGTCGACGTTTCGCTGCGAGACGCCCGACGGGCCGATCGCGCTCGAGACGCGCCTACCCGGGCTCTTCAACGTCCAGAACGTGCTGGCGGCGGTGGCGCTCGCTCGCTCGCTCGGGATCGAGCTCGAGACGATCCGCTCCGCCCTCGCCGCCGCCCCGCCGGTCCCGGGGCGCTTCCAGCCGGTGGATGAGGGGCAGGCATTCACCGTGCTCGTCGACTACGCGCACACCCCCGACTCGCTCGAGAACGTGTTGCGGGCGGCGCGCGAGCTCACGGCCGAGAGCCTGCACGCGGTCTTCGGCGCCGGCGGCGACCGCGACCGCGCCAAGCGGCCGCTGATGGGTGCAGCCGCGGCTGGGCTGGCCGATCGCGTGACGGTGACCTCGGACAATCCGCGCTCCGAGGACCCCGAGCGCATCATCGACGAGATCGTCGGCGGTGCCGGCGCCGGCGCCTGCCGCGAGCCCGACCGGCGCATCGCGATCGGGCGAGCCATCGAGGCCGCACGGGCCGGCGATGTGATCGTGATCGCCGGCAAGGGCCACGAGCGGGGGCAGGAGCTCGAGCACGGGCGCACGGAGCCCTTCGACGACGTTGAGGTGGCCCGCGAGGCTCTGCGCGCCGGCGCGGGGGTGGGGGGGTGATCGATCGCTCGGCCGCCTGGATCGCCGGCGCGGCCGGTGGCAGCCTCGTCCGACCGGGAGACTCGGACGCTTCCGGCCCGAGCCGCGCCGTCATCGACTCGCGCCTGGCCGGGCCCGGGGACCTGTTCGTCGGCCTCGCCGGGGAGCGCGCCGACGGGGGAGCGTTCGCCGCCGGCGCGCTCGCGGCGGGGGCCTGGGGAGTGCTGGTCGAGGCCGGCCACGCCGCCCGTGCTGCGGAGCTCGCCGATAGCGGCCGCGCGACGGTCATCGCCAGCACCGACCCGCTCGCCTCGCTCGCCAGCCTCGCGCGCGCCTGGCGCCGGGAGCTCGGCTGCCCCGCTGTCGGCATCACCGGCTCGACGGGGAAGACCTCGACAAAGGACATCCTCGCCGCCGTGCTGCGCCCGCACCTGCGTACGCACGCCAACCGGGAGAACCTCAACACTGAGATCGGCCTGCCGCTGTCGCTGCTCGAGGCCGAGCGCGGAACGGAGGCGCTCGTGCTCGAGATGGCGATGCGCGGGCCCGGTCAGATCGCGGAGCTTGCGGGCATCGCCGAGCCCAGCGTCGCAGTCGTCGTGAATGTGGGGCCGGTCCACCTCGAGCTGCTCGGGACGGTCGAGCGCATCGCCGCGGCCAAGGCCGAGCTGATCCGAGATCTGCCGCCGGGCTCCGTCTGCGTCGTGCCCGCCGGCGAGGAGCTGCTCGCCTCGCACCTGCGCGAGGACCTTGACACGATCACCTTTGGACCCGGCGGCGACGTGTGCCTGCGCTCGATCGAGAATGGGCGCGCCGAGATCGACGCGCGCGGCGACCGTGTGCTGCTCGAGCTTCCGTTCGACCAGCCGCACAACCTTCTCAATACGCTCGCCGCCGTGGCGGCCGCGCATGCGCTTGGCGTGACGCCGCAGGGGCCTGTGGACGTTGCGTTCTCGTCGTTGCGGGGCGAGCAGGTCGAGCTTCCGGGTGGGGTG
>JBBSNQ010000019.1:0-11954 GCA_038232575.1 Solirubrobacterales bacterium
ACGGCGACGACCCTGCGGGCGCCGAGGCGCGCGATCTGATCCGCGTGCCGGCGCGCCTCGAGCGCCGAGCGCTCGGCGTCGTAGCCGCAGGGCCTCGCGACCACGATCTCCGCGCCGCTCGCCTCGAGCTCCCGCCGGTCGGCGGTCCGGGAGCGCTCGCCTGCCAGGCCGAGCGCGTCCTCGCCCCCCGCGAGCTCGATCATCGCGGGCACCCAGTGGCCACCGACGAACACCGGATCGAGCCACTCGAGCGCGGCGACCCGCGGCCGGGGCTCGCCCTCGACGGCGCGGCGCACGCGGTCGATGCGGTCGGCCGCCTGCTCGACGAGCGCGCGCGCCGCCTCCTCGGCGTCGGCCGCCTCGCCGAGCGAGCGGATGCTCTCGAGCACCTCGCCGAGGGTGCTCGGATCCATCGACAGAACCCGCGGCTGCGAGGGCAGCTCTGCCGCCGTGGCGCGCACCTCGTCGAAGGAGACCGCGCACACAGCGCACACGGCCTGGGTAACGATCAGGTCGGGCTCCAGCTCCTCGAGCAGCTCCTCGTCGAGCTCGTAGAGCGCCTGCCCGCTCTCGGTGCGCTCGCGCACGGCGGCGTCGATCTCAGCGGCGGACGGGCCGGCCGGGATGACGCTGCGGGTAAGGTGCGGCCTGCCGGCCGCCTCGGGGGGAAAGTCGCACTCGTGGGTCACGGCGACCACGTCGTCGCCGAGACCGAGCGCGTAGAGCGACTCGGTCGCCGAGGGTACGAGGCTGGCGACACGCACGAACATCAACCATGACACTTCTGAGCGACGACCAGATCGAGAGCCGGCTCGAGGGTATGGACGGCTGGGACCGGGAGGGCGATTCCCTGCACCGCGAGCTGCGGTTCGACGACTTCGCCGGCTCGGTCGCCTTCGTCAACCGCATCCTGCCCGTGGCCGAGGAGATGAACCACCACCCCGACCTTGAGATCTCCTGGAACCGGGTCTCGGTGTCGCTGAGCACCCATTCACGCGGCGGGATCACCGACAGCGACTTCAGGCTCGCAGGCGAGATCGATGCGCTTGCCTAGGCTGCTCCCGGTGCTAGCGTTCGCCGCGCGCTGTCGATGAGCGAAGACGAGCCTTCTCGAAGTAGTCCCGCAGCTGGGGGCGGCCGGTGACCCAGCTGCTGCTGCTCGCCGTCCTGGTCCTGGTCGCGGCGAACGGCTTCTTCGTCGCCGCCGAGTTCGCGCTCGTGCGCGCGCGCAAGCAGAAGGTCGAGCAGATGGTCGAGGAGGGCAAGCGCGGCGCCGCGCTCGGCCTGCGCCAGATCGATCACATGGACGAGTACCTATCCGCGTGCCAGCTCGGGATCACGATGGCCTCGCTCGGCATCGGCTTCCTCGGCGAGCCGGCCATCGCACGGCTGATCGAGGGGCTGCTCGGCGAGTCGGTGCCGCACGTGGTGAGCCTGACGATCGCGCTGACGGTCTCCTACCTGATCACGACCGCCCTGCACATCACGGTTGGCGAGCAGGTCCCGAAGATCTTCGCGATCACGCACGCCGAGCGCACCGTGCGCTTCGTGGCGCGGGGCCTGTACTGGTTCCGCACGTCCATGAAGCCGCTCAACTGGGCGCTCAACTCCTCCTCGAACGCGATGCTGAGGGGGATCGGGGTCAATCCTAAGGCCGAGTTCGACGAGCCGACCGACGCCGCCGATCTCAAGCTGCTGATCGCAACCAGCGAGCTCGGGGGCAAGATCGACCCGGGCGAGGCGGGCATGCTCTCGGGTGTCTTCCATCTGCACGAGCAGCAGGCGCGCCAGGTCATGACGCCGATTCCGGCCGTGGTGACGGTGGACACGGCCGAGAACGTCGAGACCGCGCTCACGCGCTGCGTCGACTCCGGGCACACGCGCCTCGTCGTGACCGAGGACGGCAACACCGACCGCGTCCGGGGCGTGGTGCACAACAACTCGCTCGCGCGCCTGCTGATGCGCGACGGACCCGAGGCCTCGATCGAGTCGAGCGTCAAGGAGGCCCCGATCATCCCCGAGACGAAGTCGCTCGACGACCTGCTCGCGGAGCTCCAGCGCGGCCGCTTCTCGCTCTCGGTGGTCGTCGATGAGTACGGGCGCACCGTCGGCATCGTCTCGGTGGAGGACATCCTCGAGGAGGTCGTCGGGGAGATCGAGGACGAGACGGACCCCGCCGGCAGCGGCGGTGTGCGGCGGCTCGCAAACGGCGACTGGTACGTGCGCGGCCATGTGCCGATCCTGGATCTCGCCGACCATGGCCTCGAGATGGAGGTCGACTCCGACGCCTACAACTCGGTCGGCGGATTCGTCTTCGGCGAGCTCGGACGCCTGCCCAAGCGAGGGGACATGGTGCGCAGCAACGGCTACTCGCTGCGCGTCGAGTCGGTGCGGGAGAACCGGATCGACGCTGTGCGCATCCGCGACCACGAGCGCGGGCGGGGCGAGGGCGGGGGACCGGACCCCGGCGCCGAGCGGCGGGAGGAGGGCGAGCAGCCGCCCGAGGTCGAGCAGGCGGCCGAGGAGGAGCGTCGCCCCGAGGCCGGCTCCGAGCAACCGCCCGACGCCCGCGCCGCGCAGCGGTCGGCGGACGGGGCAGAGTAAGCTGGGAGGTGACTGAGGCGAGCCTGCCAGCTGCGCAATGCATGCCCGCAGGCCCCGCGCCCAGGGCCGGAATCCCCGTCGCAAAGGACCTATCCCAATGCAGAGCTCGAGCAAGCTGGACGGCCGCGAGGTCGTCATCGTCGAGGCAGTCAGGACCCCGATCGGCCGCGGTCATCCCGAGAAGGGCTACTACAAGGATGTGCACCCGAACGACCTCCTCGGCAAGGCCTACAGCGAGGTGATCGAGCGCGCGGGGATCGAGCCATCCGAGGTCGAGGACGTGGTCGCGGGCTGCGTGCAGCAGTTCGGCGAGCAGTCGTTCAACGTCGCCCGCAACGCCTGGCTGCAGGCCGGACTGCCGGTCGAGACGCCGGCCACCACCGTCGATCGCCAGTGCGGCTCGGCGCAGCAGGCCGTCAACTTCGGCGCGGCGCTCGTCGCGTCGGGCGTTCACGACGTGGTCATCGGCGGCGGGGTCGAGCACATGGGGCACGTGCCGATGGGCGTCGGCTTCAAGTGGGTCGACGAGGTGGGCACGCCGTTTCCGGAGGAGTTGAACGCGCGCTACAACCTCGTGCCGCAGGGGATCTCGGCCGAGATGATCGCCGACAAGTGGGAGATCCCCCGCTCGGAGCTCGACGAGATCGGCCTGCGCTCGCAGCAGAACGCGCATCAGGCGACCGAGGAGGGCCGCTTCGAGCGCGAGATCGTGCCCTTCCAGGTGAACGGGTCAACCTACGTCAGCGACCAGGGGATCCGCCCGACGACCGACCTCGAGGGCCTCTCGCAGCTCAAGCCGGCGTTCAAGGAGGACGGCAAGATCACCGCCGGGAACTCCTCCCAGATCTCCGACGGTGCGGCGGCGGTGCTGCTCATGGAGCGCTCGAAGGCGGAGGCGCTCGGGCTCGAGCCGCGCGCGCGGATCGTCGACCAGACGACCGTCGGCGTCGATCCCGTGATCATGCTCACCGGCCCGATCCCGGCCACGCAGAAGATCCTCGAGCGCAACGGCATGAAGATCGGGGACATCGACCTGTTCGAGATCAACGAGGCGTTCGCATCGGTCGTCGCGGCTTGGCGGCGCGAGCACGAGCCCGACATGGACCGGGTCAACGTAAACGGCGGTGCGATCGCCCTCGGCCACCCGCTCGGCTCAACGGGCGCGCGCCTGATCACGACGCTGCTGCACGAACTCGAGCGCTCCGACAAGGAGGTCGGCTTCGTGACGATGTGCTGCGGCGGCGGCCTCGGTACGGGCACGCTGCTGCAGCGGGTGTGAGCAGTCGATAGGGCTCGGCGGGCCCGCGCGGTCGTGGATCGGCCTCCGCTGAGCCTCGAAGGCCTCGAAGGCTAGGTAGGGCGGATGGCGGTGGATGTTCGAGGCAGTTTGCTGGCGGGGCGCTATCGCGTGCTCGAGCGGTTGGGCAGCGGCGGCATGGCGACGGTCTACCTCGCCGAGGACGAGCGACTCGGCCGCCGCGTGGCGGTCAAGCGCCTGAGCGCCGAGCGGCCCGAGGAGGACGCGGCCCGCTTCGAGCGCGAGGCGAGGCTGGGCGCGTCGCTCAACCACCCGAACGTGGTCGCGGTCTACGACGCGATCGCGAGCGACGACGGCGTCCTGATCGTCATGGAGTACGTCGAGGGCCGCACGCTTGCCGCCGCGCTCGCGGAAGGGCCGCTGGGGCCCGCCGCTGCGCTCGAGGTCCTGCGACCCGTGGCCGCGGCGCTCGACCAGGCGCACGCGCAGGGAGTGGTGCACCGCGACGTAAAGCCCGCGAACGTGCTGCTCGGCCCCGGCGGCACCGTGAAGCTTGCAGATCTCGGCATAGCTACGGTCACGGAGGGAACCCAGATCACGCGTACGGACACCGTGCTCGGGACCCCCTCCTACATGGCGCCTGAGCAACTCGAGGGCGGGCGGCGCGGCCCCGCGGTGGACGTCTACGCGCTCGCTGCCGTCGCCTACGAGGCTCTGTCGGGCGAACGAGCCCGCTCCGGCGACACGCCGCTCGAGATCGCCCACCGCGTCGCCACCGAGCCGGCTCCGAACCTCTCGGACGCCTGGCCGCACGCGCCTCCGGCCGTCGCTGCGCTGCTGCGTCGCGCGATGGGGCGCGAGCCGAGCGAGCGGCCGCGCTCGGCGGGCGCCCTCGTCGAGGAGCTCGCGACCGGCCTCGGGCAGGGAACGGCGGCGGGCGTGGTGGCGGCGGACGGGGCGGAGGCGGGCTCGGTGGCAGCGACCGAGCAGCTCGAGCGGGGAGCGACGCAGCCGCTCGATCCGGGGGCGCGACCGCAGGCAGCTGCCGCGCCTCAAGGCAGCGCATCGAGGGCATCGGCTGCCGCAGGCGACCTCCCAAGGGCGGGTGCGCGATCTCGCGCGCGGCCATCGTGGCTCGCGCCGGCCGCGTTGCTCCTAGTGCTGGCGCTCGTCGGCGTCGGCGTGCTTGCCCTGCTCGGCGGCGCGCCCGGCTCGGGCTCTGGCGCGGATCGCGCCGCCGAGCCTGCCGAGCCGCCGGCGAGCTCGCGCGGCGAGGACTCGAGCGACGGAGAGGGGGAGTCCGAGCCGGACTCGAGCCCCGCTGAGCAGGAGATCGATCCAGACCGGGGCAGGCGGCTCAACGATCAGGGGTTCGCGCTGATCAACTCCGGCCGCAACGAGCAGGCCGTGCCGATCCTCGAGCGTGCCGTGGCCGCGTTCCCCGATGGCTCGGAGGACATGAACTACGCCTTCGCGCTCTACAACCTCGCTCACGCCCTGCGTCTCTCCGGCCGGCCCGCGGAGGCGATCCCCTACCTCGAGCGGCGCCTCGAGGTGAGCGATTTCAAGCGCGGCGTCGTCCGCAGGGAGCTCGAGCTGGCGCGGAGCGGATCGTCAGCGGCGGGTGGGAAGATGAAGTCGGGCGGGAAGGCAAAGAAGGACGGGAAGGCCAAGAGCGACGCGGAGGAGTGAGGGCCGGGTGCGAGGCCCCGGCCGCCGCGCTGCCCCGGTGCGGGTTCGCGCGTGCGAGGCCCCCGCGCCCGGTGCTCGCTAGCATCGGCGCGCCGTGGACCTGACTCTCTCACCCCAGGAGGAGGCCTTCCGCGAAGAGCTGCGCGAGTGGCTAGCCGCCAACCACCCCGGGCCCGAGCCCGAGGGAGACGAGGCGGGCTTCGAGTTCCGCCGCAACTGGCAGCGGACGCTGGCGGAGGCCCGCTGGGCCGGCCTCTCGTGGCCCGAGGAGTACGGCGGCCGCGGCGCGACGCTGATCGAGCAGGCGATCTTCAACGAGGAGATCGTGCGCCAGAAGGCGCCGTCGATGGCGAACGTTCTGGGCCTCGTGATGGGCGGGCCGGTGATGATCGCGCACGGGAGCGAGGAGCAGAAGCAGCGCTATCTGGGGCCGATCCTGAACGCCGATGAGATCTGGTGCCAGGGCTTCTCGGAGCCCGACTCGGGATCGGACCTCGCGTCGCTGAAGACCAAGGCGGTCAAGTCCAACGGCGAGTGGGTGATCACCGGCCAGAAGGTCTGGACGACGCTCGCCCACAGCGCCAAGTGGTGCATGCTGCTCGCCCGCAGCGATCAGGACGCCCCCAAGCACAAGGGCCTCACCTTCTTCCTGATGGACGTCCAGCAGGAGGCGGTCGGGGTTCGCCCGCTCGTGCAGATCACAGGGGAGCCGGAGTTCAACGAGCTCTTCATAGAAGAGGCCCGCGTGCCCGAGGAGAACGTCATCGGCGGCGTGGGCAACGGCTGGGCGGTGGCGATCACGACGCTCATGCACGAGCGCGCCGGCCTCGCCTTCGGTCTCCAGGTTCAGCTCAAGATCGCGCTCGGCGAGCTGATGGAGCTCGTCCGCGACGAGGGCCTCGAGGACGATCCGGTGATCCGCCAGCGCGTGGGCCAGCTCTACATCGAGGCCGAGGCGCTGCGGCTGAACGCCTATCGCGGGCTGACGCAGATCATGAAGAACGGCCAGCCCGGTCCGGAGGGCTCACTGCCGAAGTGGCAGTGGTCGGACATCAACCAGTCGCTGACCGAGACCGCGATGGACGTGCGTGGCCCGCACGCCCCGATCGTCGACGACAAGTGGACCTATCGCTTCCTGCGCTCGCGCGCGAACTCGATCGAGGGCGGGACGACCGAGATCCTCAAGAACATCATCGCCGAGCGCGTGCTCGGGCTGCCGAGGACGCGATGAACTTCGACTTCACCGACGACCAGCAGGCGATCAAGCGCACCGCGCGCGACTTCCTCGCCGACCGCTCGGCGCTCGCCAAGATGCGCGAGCAGGCCGAGAGCGGCAGCTACGACGACGCTCTCTGGAGCGAGATGCAGGCGCTCGGCTGGCCGGGGATCTTCATCGCCGAGGAGCACGACGGCCAGGGCCTCGGGCTGGTCGAGCTAGTGATCCTCGCGGAGGAGCTCGGCTATGCGCTCGCCCCCTCGCCCTTCCTCGGCACGGTCGCGGCCGGACTCGCGCTCGAGCACGCCGGTACCGATGCTCAGCGCGAGCGCTGGCTCCCGGCGATCGCCTCGGGCGAGGCGCGCGGGAGCCTCGGGATCGCGGCCGGCGGCAGTGCGGAGCTCGTAGCGGACGCGGAGGGCGCCGACGTGATCGTGCTCGTCGAGGAGGGGTCGGGGACGGTGCTCGAGGCCTCGGATGCCGCTGTCGAGCACGTGGACACGATCGACTCGACGCGGCGCTTCGCCGCCGTGCGCTCATCCGGCGGCGGTGAGCCGCTCGGCTCCGATCCTGCGTCGGCGCTCGATCGCGTCGAGGTTGCGCTCGCCGCGGAGCTCGTCGGCGTTGCGCAGCGTGCGCTCGAGATGGCCGTCGACTACGCCAAGGAGCGCAAGCAGTTTGATCGTCCGATCGGCGCCAACCAGGCGGTCTCGCACCGCTGCGCGCAGATGCTGCTGGAGGTCGAAAGCGCACGCTCAATCGCCTACTACGCCGCCTGGGCCGCCGATCACGAGCCGGAATCGCTGCCGCTCGCCGCCTCGATGGCCAAGGCCTATGCGGCCGATGCCGGCTCGCGCGTCGCCGGCTCCGCGCTGCAGGTGCACGGCGGGATCGCCTTCACGTGGGAGCACGACCTGCACTTCCTGCTCAAGCGCGCGCGGGTCGATGGGCATCTGCTCGGCAGCGCGCGCGGGCACCGCGATCGCGTGGCCGAGCTGGCCGGCATCGCTCACGCTCAGGCCGCCGCCGCCACGGCTTAGGTCGCGGCCCGGCTACCCGATCTGAGTGCTCGGCAGCGCGCGCTCGCCGCCGGCGAGCGCACCGCGCTGCTCGGCGCCGAGAGCGATCTCCTCCAGGCGCTCGATCTCGCGCTCGCCCTCGATGCGCGCAGCATTTCCCTCCGGCAGGCCGGCGATCAGCTTGCGGATGCGGTTGCGCAGCTGGAGGGCGAAGTGCGGCGTCGAGGCGCCCATCAGCTGGCGGACGTCCTCGACGGTCGGCTCGCGCCCCGCGCGATCGCTGCGCTCGAACTCGCTCACGGGCTACCGGGCGACCGGCGAGCGGGGCAACCTGGCTCGAGCTTGCTCACTCGCGGTCCTCGTCGGCGGGGATCAGCTCTAGCAGCCTGTCGAGCTGCCCCTGCACCCGGCGCGAGATCGCTCCATCGTCGCCCAGGATCCAGATGCGGTTGTAGACGCCCTCACGCGGATCCTCGTCGAATCCCGGCTGGATGTCGCGCAGGTAGCCGTCGAGCGCCGAGGGAATGCGGTTGGACTCGTCGGTCAGCAGCAGCGGAGCGAAGACGCCGTTGCTCGCGAGCAGCGCGCCGGCAGCGGCGTCCATCGGGCGGTTCGTGCGCGCGAGCGCGAAGTTGTAGCCGGGGACCTCGATGCCCCAGCCGAAGTCACCGGACTGAAAGCGCGCGAACTCGACCGCCGTCTCGACCGGCGTGTCGGCGCCGATCCGCTTGACGCGGCCGTGCTTGCCGAGCTGCTCGGCGACCTTGCTGCTGACCGCGGCAGGAGGTCCGAGGACGTAGATGTCCGGGCGCTCGTGACGGTCGATGGCGACCTCGGTCACCTTCGGCAGCCTGTCGGTCTCCGTGAAGAGCACCGCATCGCCCGAGAAAGCCGACCACGCCGCGGCGGGCATCGCGTACTCGGGGCGATCGGCCGAGACGACGATCACGTTCGGCGAGCGCTCGCCCCGGGCGATGGCCGAGAAGCGGTCGATCGCTGCGGCCTGCTCGAAGGCGTCCTTGCCGCCGAGCCGCTCGACCTTCAGATCCTCGCCGACGTCGGGTGCGTCGCCGATTGGTATCAGCTGAGCGCCCTTGGCGAGGTCGGCTCCGCGCGGGGCGAGGCGCTGGAGCGCCTCCTCGGTCACGTCCGGCAGGTCGCCGTCGTCGGCGAGCAGCAGCGGCGCGCGCAGCGGATCGCCGGCGAGGACCGCCGCCGCAACCCCGCCCTGCCAGTTCTCCGCATCGACGAGGACGACGGCGCTCGGGCGGTTCTCCTTGCTGGTGCCGGGATAGATCGCGCTGGCGACTGCCGCCGCGTCGACGGCGGGGTCGCCGCCGCCGATGCGGATCGTGTTGCGCGACGCGGTCGAAGGGAACCCGAGCTTCGACACGGCGTCGGCGTCGCTGCCCTCGACGCCCACCTCCGCGGTCGAATCGGCCCCGGAGCCCAAGCCGCCGAAGGCGAGCAGAGCGAGCACGATCACGACGATCGCGAGCAGGGCGACGATCGGCACGAGTGCCAGGAGTGGCGAGATGCGCCGCTGCACGCGCGTGAAGATAGCGGTCGGCCGAGCGCCCGAAGGGGTGAGCCGCTTCCGGCGGGCCGCGCGCCGATCGCCACCCGGCCGTGCGCCCATCGCTATCGTGCGCCCGGATGAGCGCCGTGAGGTCCCAGCGCAACGGGGTGACGATCGACATCGATCGTGAGCTCTGCTACGGCTTCGGCGACTGCGTCGACTCGGCTCCCGGCCTCTTCGAGCTCGACGAGGAGAGCAAATCGGTCGTGGTGGATCCCGACGCCCACGATCTCGACACGCTCATGCTCGCCGCGCAGGACTGCCCGGTCGACGCGATCATCGTCGTCGAGGCGGAGTCGGGCGACCAGCTCTTCCCGTAGGGCCGGCCCGTCTCGAGCCTTCCGGGTGAAGCCGCCAGCGGCTAGAGGACCGCCAGCGGATAGGGTACGGCGCGTCCCCCAGGAAGGGGCCGGCCGGGTCGAGCCTGGCCGTCATCGATCCCGACGAGGCAAAGGAGGCGCGTTCATGGCAGGCCTCGCAGGTCGCATGTCGACCGTCTTCAAGGCGAAGATCTCGAAGCTGCTCGACCGCACCGAGGATCCCGAGGAGACGCTCGAGTACGGCTACCAGAAGCAGGTCGAGCTGCTGCAGAACGTGAAGAAGGGGATCGCCGACGTCGTGACGTCGAAGAAGCGGATCCAGATGCAGTCCGAGAAGCTGCAGCAGAAGGTCGTCAAGCTCGACACGCAGGCTCGTCAGGCGCTCTCGCAGGGCGAGGAGGATCTCGCCCGCACGGCGCTCGAGCGCAAGAACGTCGCCCAGACCGAGCTGCAGTCGCTCGACGGACAGATCTCGCAGCTCGAGCAGCAGCAGCAGCAGCTGACCGACAACGAGCAGAAGCTGCGCCAGAAGATCGAGGCCTTCCGCAGCAAGAAGGAGATCATCAAGGCCCAGTACTCGGCCGCCGAGGCCCAGGTGCGGATCTCCGAGGCCGCCAACGGCGTGGGGGAGGAGATGGCCGACCTCGGGCTCGCGATCCAGCGCGCCGAGGAGAAGACCGAGACTATGCGGGCGCGGGCCGGTGCCGTCGAGGAGCTCGAGGCCGCAGGCAGCTTCGACGACATGACCCAGATCGGCGGCGGCGGTGGCGATGACATCGACCGCCAGCTCACCGAGCTGAGCACCGGCTCCGAGGTCGACAGCGAGCTCGCGAAGATGAAGGGCGAGCTCGGCTCCGGGGGCGAGGACCCGCCGGCGCTCGAGAGCGGCAGGAGCGGGGGATGATCGTCCGGATCTCCGGCGAGGGCCAGTACCGCCTGCCCGACGACGACGTCGAGCGCCTCAACGAGCTCGACAACCAAGCGGTCGCGGCCGCCGAGTCGGGCGACGGGGCGGGCTTCCGCGAGCTCTGGGAGCAGATGCTCACTCTCGTTGCCACCGACGGCGCGGCGATCGAGGCGGACGAGCTCGTCTCCTCCACGATCGTCCTGCCGCCCCGCGACGTCTCCTTCGAGGAGGCCCGTGCGGAGTTCACCGGCGAGGGCCTGATCCCGGACTGAGCTAGATCGGGATCTCCCAGAGCGGGAACCAGCGCTCGAGCTCCTGCTCCATCGGCAGCTCGGACTGCGCTTGGGCCTTGAGCTGGAGCTCGCGCTCGTTGTCGCGGCCCTTCTCGCCCGCCGGCACGAACGGGTAGTAGGCGCCGCGCTTGAAGTTGTAGATGAAGTAGAGCGGCCGTCCCTTCGCCTCGAAGGCGAACACAGCGCACAGCAGGCGGTCGCCGTAGCCGCCGGCCTCGAGCTCGCTCGAGACGACGTTGAGTGACACGACGAGGTCCTCGAAGTTGTCGTCCCTGAGGATGATCCAGCGGTAGCCGAACTCGTCGTCGGCGGTCTCGACCTTCGTGCCCGTCTCAGCCGCAGCGCCCTTCAGCAGTTCCTGGGTCTCCCCGACGATGCGTTCGAAGTCGCCGGTGGCGAGCGGCTGGAAGACGATGCCCGCGCGGTCGCGATGCTTGAGGCCGAGCTCGGCCTCAAAGGCCACCTGGGCCGTGGTCATCGCGAACAGCCGGTCGCGCGCGGGCGCCTTGAGCTTGCGCCGGCCGCCGAGCAGAGCGTCGAAGAAGCCCAAGGTCGCTACCTGCAGCCGCGCCGCGTCCTGCGCGTCAGCCTAGGCCGAGCCCTGCAGCTCGGCCTCGAGCCGCTGCAGCGCCTCGATCCGCTTCTCCATCGGCGGGTGCGTGGCGAGCACCTGCTGGAGCGCGCCCTTGACGCTCGTCGGGACGATGAAGAAGGCGTTCATCTGCCCGGCCGCGCGGAGGTCCTGATCGGGCACGCGGTCCATCGCGCCGGAGATCTTCATCAGCGCCGAGGCGAGCGCGCTCGGCCGCCCGGTCGTGATCGCCGCGCCGCGATCGGCTGTGAACTCGCGGTAGCGCGAGAGCGCCAGCATCAGCAGGTAGGAGACGATGTAGACGACGAAGGCAACCAGCAGCACGACGATGAAGGCGCCGCCGCCCTCGCGGTTGCGGCCCATGCCGCCGAAGAAGGCGAACTGCGTGATCATCGAGGCGACCATCGCGAAGAACGAGGCGATCGTCATGATCAGCACGTCTCGGTTCTTCACGTGCGCGAGCTCGTGCGCCAT
>JBBSNQ010000020.1:0-11627 GCA_038232575.1 Solirubrobacterales bacterium
AGCACGCTCTCGCCGCTCTGCAACTCGAGCGCGTCGAAGATCGCCTGGTAGGCGGTCAACCCGGCGAGCGGCACGGCCGCCGCCTGCGTGAAGTCGAGCGAGCTCGGCTTGGTCGCGACGTGGCGGGCCTGGACGGCAACGCGCTCGGCGTAGGCGCCCTCCTCGAGCGAGGGCTTGCGGCAGTAGGAGTAGACCTCATCGCCAGCCGCGAAGCTGGTCACCGCGGGGCCGACCGCCTCGACGACGCCGGCGACGTCCCATCCGAGGATGAGCGGGAAGTGGTGCGGCAGCAGCTCGGCCAAGTACCCCTCGCGGATCTTGAAGTCGACGGGGTTGACGCCGGCCGCTCTGGCGTCGATCAGCACCGTGTCGGGGCCCACCTTCGGGTCCGGCAGGTCCATCAGCTCGAGCCGGTCGCGACCGCCCCACTCGTTCAGCGCTATCGCTCTCATGACAAGCTCCTCCGCGCTCGGCGCGGGCCCGGGAGGATCCCACCCTAGCCATCGCGCGCGCCGCGCACGAACGGCCGCCGGCGCCGCCTGCGAGTAGCCACCGGCGTGCGCCTCGACTAGCCAGTGGCGCCATCTTTCAGTACCCTGGGAGCATCACCAAGAAGCTCACGAAACTCCCCGAGCTCGTCAAGCCGCGGCTTCGCGGGGTGCTGCACGAGTACGCCTTCTTCGTCTCCCTGATCACAGGACCCGCGCTGATCCTCGCGGCGACCGACACGCGGAGCACCGTGGCGGTGAGCGTCTACGGAGCGGCGGTCGCGGGGCTCTTCGGCACGAGCGCGCTGTATCACCGCGTCACCTGGACCGAGCACGTGCGCCGCTGGATGCGGCGGCTCGACCACTCGATGATCTTCATGCTGATCGCGGGCACCTACACGGCTTGCATGCTGCTCGCGCTGTCGGGAACGCTGTCGATCGTCGTGCTCAGCATTGTCTGGGGTGGCGCGATCGCGGGCATCGTGCTGCAGCTCGCGTGGGTCGATGCCCCGCGCTGGCTCGTCGTTCCG
This sequence comes from Solirubrobacterales bacterium, assembly GCA_038232575.1. Taxonomy (GTDB): domain Bacteria; phylum Actinomycetota; class Thermoleophilia; order Solirubrobacterales; family Thermoleophilaceae; genus JACCZP01. Next base: position 1,019 of record JBBSNQ010000020.1, read on the forward strand.
ATCTACATCGTGCTCGGATGGGCCGGGATCATCGCGTTGCCGGCGATCGCCGAGACCGCTGGCGCGACGCCGCTCGTCCTGCTCCTCGCCGGCGGCGTTCTCTACTCCGTGGGAGCGCTCATCTACGCGCGCAGGAGCCCGGACCCCGCGCCGGCGGTGTTCGGCTATCACGAGATCTTCCACACGTTCGTGATCGTCGCCGCGGTCGCCCACTACGCGGCGATCGCCTTCTTTCTGCTGCCCGCGGCTCAGGCTTAGCGTCCCGGTGCGGAGCGGGCTGAGCCCTGCACGGGCCGCGGCCCGGTGACGCGCTTGCGCCGCTCCGCCCTCGCAGCCCGATTAGGTCCGGACGGGTAGGTATCGCCCGGATCACGCCAACTCGCGGATGATCGAGGCCACAATCCCAGGATCTTCGATGTGACAGAGGTGCCCTGCGTCGGCCTCGACGGGTCCGCCGCGACCCAGTACCTGCGCGAGGCGCTCGGCGACCTCGCGGCGCACGGGCTGACTGCGGCCGCCCGCGATCACCGCCACCGGTGCGTCGAGCGCGCGCAGCTCGCGCGTCGAGAAGCGCCAGGCAGGCGCGGCGGCGAGATCGATCGCCAGAGCGCGCGCCCCGGCCCGCGCCTCCTCCGTGCGCGCCGGGCCCAGATGCTCGCACGCATCTGGACCGGCTACGTGCTCGAGGTAGGCATCGACCGCACCGCGCCCGCCATCCTCGCGGGCTCCCCGCTCGAGCGCCTCCCGCAGCTCGCCCACGGCCTCCGAGCCGGCCGGGCTGAGCGACAGCAGCGGCGGCTCGATCAGCACAGCGCCGGTGAAGCGCGCGCGGTGGCGCAACAGCAGGTCGAGGCAGACGAGCGCGCCGAGGTCATGACCGCAGACGAGCGCGGGCGCCGCGTCGAGCGCGCCCAGGATCGCGGCGGCGTCCTCGGCCTGCTCACCGACGGTCGTACCACGAAACGGCTCGGGCGCTTCGCTGGCGCCGTGGCCGCGGCGGTCATAGGCGAGCGTCCGCGCATCCGTGCCGAGCGCCTCCACGAGCTCGTCCCAGCTCGTTCGGCTGGCGCACGGCCCGTGAATCAGCAGCACCGGCGGACCGGCGCCGCGGTCATCGACGGTGAGCGCGACTCCCGCCGCCTCGACCGTCGCGAGACTCACTTCCCGACCGGGTACACCCGCCTGAGCAGCGGAAGCAGGACGTTCCTGGGCGTCATGCGCCCGGACACCGCGGTGACCGTGTTGAAGAGGCCCGGGACGACGGAGCGCTGGCCCTTGACCATCGCCTCGACGCCCGTGCGCGCGACCTCCGCGGAGTCCATCAGCGCGAACGAGGGGATGCCCTGCTCGTCCTTGCCCATGCCGCCCGTCTGGAAGAACTCCGTCTTCGTCGCGCCCGGGCAGAGGGCGGTGGCCGTGACCCCGGTCCCGTGCAGGTCGGCGTGGAGCGCCTCGGTGAAGGAGAGCACGAACGCCTTCGTGGCGCAGTAGGTGGCCTGGCGGGGCAACGGCTGGAAGGCGACGACCGAGGCGACGTTGAGGATCGCACCGCGCCCGCGCTCGATCATCCGCGGGACGTAGACGGCGCACAGCGCGTGCGGCGCATCGACGTTGACGCGCACCATCTCGACCTCGCTCGCCGGGTCGAGGTCCTGGAAGCGCCCGCCGCTGCCGTAGCCGGCGTTGTTGACGAGCACGTCGACGGTCAGCTCACGCCGATCGAGCTCGGCGATCATCTGCTCGCGCGCGGCGGTGTCGCCGACGTCGCAGCCGATCGTCTCCGTGCGCACCCCGTGCTCGCGCTGCAGTGTCTCGGCCAGCTCGGCGAGGCGATCCTCGCGCCGCGCGACGAGCGTCACGCCGTGGCCGCGCCGCGCCAGCTCGCGCGCGATGTCGGCGCCGATGCCCGAAGAGGCCCCGGTGACGAGGCAGGTGGAGCTCGGCGTGGGGGGCGGCAGCGCCACGGCGGCCAGCTTATCCGAGCCGATCGGCGCGTGTCCGCCGAGAACGCGCCCGCCGTCCGCCGCCTGACGCACCGACGGTCAGCCGCGTAGCGCGCCCGCGGTCAGCCGCGCAGGGGCACCCGCACTCCCGCCGCCTAGAATGGATCCATGTCCTCCGAGGATCCCTTCGACTTTCTGGGCGACCCCGAGGAGCTCCGCCGCCGGATGGCTGAGCTCGCCGAGCAGATGCAGGGGGCGCAGCGCGTCGCCTGGGCCGACAACGCGATCAAGCTCGCGGTCGACATGACGGTCGCCGGCGTCAACCGGCTCAACCTGCAGGGCGGCGCGGAGCAGCAGACCCAGCAGATCAGGGACGCGATGAACTCGCTCTTCCCGGAGGCCGTCACGCTCGTGCGCGAGGCCCGCGAGGGCTTCGGGACCTAGAAGTTGTTCGGCGTGCGCGATTCCATCTGTACCGAACAAGCTGGCCTCACCTGGTGCGCTGTCTGCCTACTTGAGCAGGCGCGATAGGCGGCGGTCCTTGAGCACGCGCCCGCCGGTCTGCTCGGCGGGGCAGTAGGTCGTGACACGGTCGCGGTAGAAGACCGCGGCGAGGGTCTCGCCGCAGCGCGGACAGGGCTGGCCGTGGCGCCGGTGCACCTCGAGCGGCATCGGGGCCTTGTCGGGCAGCGAGTCGCCCACCACCCGCTCGTAGTGCTCGATCGCGCCTCCGAGCGCCTCGCCGACGGCGGCGCGCAACCGCTCGACCTCGTCCGGGTCGAGATCCTGGCCGCTGCGGAAGGGCGACTGGCGTGCCCGCCAGAGGATCTCGTCGACCCATGAGCGGCCGATGCCCGCGATCGTGCGCTGGTCGCGCAGCAGCGCGTGCAGGTGGCGCGGCTGCGCCACGAGCGCGGCGAACTGCTCGGCCGGCGGCACCGGCCACGCCTCGGGGCCAAGCGTGGCAACTGCCTCGTCCGCGGCCACCTGCTCGGCCGGCAGCAGCTTCGCCCACGCGCGCTGCTGGGTGCCGAACTCCCGCAGCCGCAGCTCGCGCCCGTCGCTCAGGCGCACGAGCAGCCGCGCGCGCCTGTCGCGTGCCGAGGCCCGGCCGTCGAAGAGCCCGAGGCGCCCGGCCGACATCAGGTGGATCAGCAGCGCGAGCTCGCCGAGCTCGACGACCGGCATCTTGCCCACGCGCCTGACGCCGGTGATCGTCCGCCCGGCGAGCTCCTCGAGCGGCGGCGCGTAGGTCTTCATCGTCACGACGCCCGGCGCAAGCGCCGACTCGACCTGCGCGCCGGCGAGCGCCGCGTCGAGGCGCCGCGTCGTGATCTCCACCTCCGGGAGCTCGGGCATGCCCGTATCCTCCCCGACATGCGAATCGCGGTGGCCGCAGACGAGCGCACGGGCGTCGCCGAGGCGCTGCTCGAGAACCTGCGCCGGCGTGGGCACGAGCCGGTCGCGCACGGGGCGCTCGCCGAAGGCGAGCCCGACGGCTGGGCGTGGGCGAGCGAGGCGGCGGCGCGCGACGTCGCCGCCGGACAGGCCGACCAGGCGATCGTCTGCTGCTGGACCGGAACCGGAGCGTCGATCGCAGCCAACAAGGTCAGCGGAGCACGCGCCGCCCTCTGCGCCGACGCCGAGACCGCCAGCGGAGCGCGCCGCTGGAACGATGCCAACGTCCTCGCGCTCTCGCTGCGCACCACGAGCGAGGCGGTGCTCGGAGAGGTGCTCGACGCGTGGTTCGAGGGGCAGCCGAGCGAGGACGAGGACGACGCGGCCAACGTGCGTCACCTCGAGGAGATCTGATGCCGCGTGAGGCTCCGCTCCACGTGAGGCCCGATTCGCGGCCGGGGCGCGGCGCTGGATGAGCAGCTCGCGCGAGATCGTCGACACCCCTGAGGAGGCCGCCGAGCAGGAGCTCGCGCCGCTGATCGTGCGGCGCCCGCTTGAGGAGCACCTCGACGCCCACGGCCTCGGCTCCGGCCCACTCGAGGCCGAGCCGATCGGCGAGGGCCACTCGAACATCACCTACCTCATCCGCCGCGGCGAGTCTTCGTTCGTCCTTCGCCGCCCCCCGCGGCCGCCGCTGCCGCCCTCCGCCCACGACGTGCTGCGCGAGGCGCGCCTGCTGCAAGCGCTCGACGGCGCAGATGTCCGCACGCCGAGCGTCCTGCTCGCCTGCGACGACGAATCCGTGCTCGGCGTGCCCTTCTACGTCATGCCCTTCATCGAGGGCGTCGTGATCACGAACGAGATCCCGGTCGCCGAGCTCGACACACCCGCGGAGCGCCGGCGCATCGGCTTCGAGCTGATCGACGCGCTGGCCGAGATCCACGCCGTCGACTGGCGCGCGTGCGGACTCGAGGGCTTCGGCAAGCCGACCGGCTACCTCGAGCGCCAGATCCGCCGCTTCTCGGGGCTGTGGGAGCACAACAAGACGCGCGAGCTGCCGGTAGTCGGCGAGGTGACCGACTGGCTCTCAGAGCACTTGCCGGAGTCGCCGCCCGCGACGATCGTGCACGGGGACTACCGGCTGGGCAACACGATGATCTCCTCCGAGACGCCGGCAAGCCTGATCGCGCTGTTCGACTGGGAGCTCGCGACGATCGGCGACCCGCTCGCCGACCTCGGCTACCTGACGGCCACCTACGCGCAGCCGGGGGATCCGGACAACACGCTGTTCAAGCTCTCCAGTGTGACCAAGCGCGAGGGCTTTCCCACCCGCGAGGAGCTGATCGAGCGCTACGAGCAGGTCAGCGGCCGGTCGATGTCCGACCTGCGCTGGTACCAGGCGCTCGCGCTGTGGAAGTCGGCGGTGTTCCTCGAGGGGAGCTTCAAGCGCTTCAAGCAGGGCACGACCGATGACGAGTGGTTCGCAATGCTCGAGCAGGGCGTCCCCGAGATCGCGGAGGCCGCCCGCGAGATCACGCGCCAGCCGGCGGCGACGTGAGGGGCCTGATCGTCGACTTCGGCGGCGTCCTCACGACGAACGTCTTCGACTCCTTCCGCGAGTTCTGCGAGCGCGAGGGGATCGACCCCGACACCGTCAGGCGGCTCTTCCGTGAGGATCCGGACGCGCTCGCCGAGCTGCGCAGGCTCGAGCGCGGCGAAGTCGAGGTCGAGGAGTTCGAGCGGCGCTTCGGGCCGATGCTCGGCGTGCGCCAGAGCGAGGGCCTCGTCGAGCGCCTCTTCAGCGGCATGCGGCCCGACCAGCCGATGCTCGATGCGGTCGCAGCTGCACGCGCTGCCGGAGTGAGGACGGGCCTGATCTCGAACTCGTGGGGATCCTCCCACTACGACCGCGATGTCTTCGGCGACATCTTCGACGGCGTCGTGATCTCGGGCGAGGTCGGGCTCAACAAGCCGCAGCCCGAGATCTTCCATCTGGGCGCCGAGCGGATCGGCCTGCCCGCCGGCGAGTGCGTGTTCGTCGACGACCTGGCCGAGAACTGCGAGGGCGCAGAGGCGGTCGGCATGACCGCGGTGCTCCACCGCGGCGCCGAGGGCACGCTGCCAGAGCTCGAGCGGCTGCTGAGCTTGGACCTGCGATCCTGAGACGCGAGAATCAGTCATGAACCCAGACCGAGGAGCCGCACAGAAATGAGCCAGAACAGGGTGTTCGTCGTGGGCGTTGGCATGACGAAGTTCGAGAAGCCGGGCTCGCGCGAGTGGGACTACCCCGACATGGCCCGTGAGGCCGGGACCAGGGCGCTCGAGGACGCAGGGCTGGCGTTCGACAGCGTCGAGGAGGCCCACGTCGGCTTCGTCTTCGGCGACTCCTGCTCCGGCGAGCGCGCGCTGTATGAGCTCGGCACGACCGGCATCCCGGTCTTCAACGTCAACAACAACTGCTCGACCGGCTCGACCGCCCTCTACGGCGCCGCGCGATCGATCCGCGGCGGGCTGTCCGGCTGCGCGCTGGCGCTCGGCTTCGAGAAGATGCAGAGAGGCTCGCTCGGCACGGTGTTCCAGGACCGCGAGAATCCGGCCCAGCGCCACTTCGGGGCCCTGTTCGAGATCTACGAGCCCGAGACCGCGCCGCCGGCGCCGATGATGTTCGGCATGGCCGGCCGCGAGCACATGGAGCGCTACGGATCCCAGCCCGACGACTACGCCTGGATCGGCTACAAGAACCACAAGCACTCGACGGGCAATCCGTACGCCCAGTTCCAGACCGAGTACTCGCTCGAGGAGATCAAGGACTCAAAGCCGATCTACCACATGCTCACGAGGCTCCAGTGCTCGCCGACCTCGGACGGGTCGGGCGCCGTGATACTCGCCTCGGAGCGCTTCGTCGAGGATCATGGCCTCTGGGAGCGGGCGGTCGAGATCGTCGGCCAATCGATGGTGACCGACATGGCGTCGTCGTTCGAGTCGGGCTCGGCGATCAACGCGGTCGGCGGCGACATGAGCGCGCGCGCGGCGCGCGAGGTCTACGAGCAGGCGGGCGTCGGAGCCGACGAGGTCGACGTGATCGAGCTCCACGACTGCTTCAGCGCCAACGAGCTGATCACCTACGAGGCGCTCGGCCTCTGCGGCGAGGGCGAGGGGCACGAGCTGGTGCGCGACGAGGCCACGACCTACGGCGGCAAGGTCGTCGTCAACCCCTCGGGCGGCCTGATCTCGAAGGGCCACCCCCTCGGAGCCACCGGCCTTGCGCAGTGCAGCGAGCTGACCTGGCAGCTGCGCGGAGATGCCGATGCGCGCCAGGTCGACGGCGCCGAGATCGCGCTCCAGCACAACATCGGGATCGGCGGCGCCGCGGTCGTGACGATGTACCGGCCGGCGGCGGCAACCACCTGACGGCCACCGCTGGCGTCCTCGGGCGAGCCGCGCTCAGCCGCCGGGCGGGGCCAGCCGCGCTCAGCCGCCGCTGATCAGCACCACGCCGGCGAGCGCCCCGGCGACGCCGGCCTTCTGCAGCCGGTCGATCCGCTCGCTCAGCACGAGGCGGGCGAGCAGGACGGTGACGAGCGGGTACAGCGAGCTGAGCACGCCGACGAGCGAGAGCAGCCCAAGCGTGCTCGCCACTGCGAACAGCGTGTTCGCCGTCACATCGAAGACGCCGACCGCGATCAGCGCCCGCGCGTCGGCAAGCGTCAGCGCCAGTCCGCTGCCGGCCAGCACAGCAGCCACGGCGGCGATCGACACGGCCGTCAGGCGCTGCACGAGGATCGCCCAGTAGGGGTCGGCGGTGCTCGCGGCGTCGAGCGCGACGAAGAACGTGCCGAAGCCGAGCGCGGCGACCAGCGCGAACCCCGCGCCGCGAGCTACCCGCGTACCGCCGGTCACCGCCCGGCCGGGCTCGCGCGCGGCCAGCACCACGCCGATCATCGCGAGCACGACGCCGGCGCCCTGAGCGAGGCTCGGGCGATCTCCGGTGGCCAGCCCGAACGCGACCGGGACGAGCGCCGCCGTGGCCGAGATCGGCGCGATCACGCTCATCGTGCCGACGGCCATGCCGCGGTAGAACGCCGTCAGACCGATGATGCCCGCCGTGCCCGCGAGCGCGGCAAAGAGTGCGAACCCGCCGCCCGGCGGCCCCTGACCCCGCGCGACGACGACGCCGATCGTGATCGCAAGCCCCGCGGCCTGCGATACGAGCACGACCGTGAGCAATGCGAGCTGCCGGCTCTTCAGCCCGCCGAGGAAATCGGCGAAGCCCCAGGAGAGGCTTGATCCGAGGGCGAGTGCAACCGCGAGCACGCGCGAGAGTCTGGCGGGCGGCAGCGGTCCGGAGCCGACCTGGCACGCTTGACGCCGCATGAGCAAACCTCAAGCCGCCAAAGGCCGGGTCCAGCGCGCGATCGACCCGCTGACCGACTATCTGCACGACGAGGCGGCCGGCGGGGTGGCCCTGATGGTTGCCACGGCCGCCGCCCTGATGTGGGCCAACGCCGCCGGTGACACCTATCTGTCCGTCTGGGATCGCAAGCTGACCGTTGGGCTTGGATCGCTGGCGATCCGGGAGGATCTCCGGCACTGGGTCAACGACGGCCTGATGGCGCTGTTCTTCTTCGTCGTGGGGTTGGAGATCAAGCGCGAGCTTGTCACAGGGGAGTTGCGCGACCGCAAGGCGGCCGTCCTGCCGGTCCTTGGAGCGCTTGGCGGCGCGATTCTGCCCGCCGCGATCTTTCTGGCGCTGACCGCCGGCGTCCCCGGCAGTGAGGGCTGGGGCATCCCGATGGCCACCGACATCGCCTTCGCGGTCGGCGTTCTGGCGCTGCTCGGCGACCGCATCTCCTCCGGCGTCAAGCTCCTGGTTCTCAGCATCGCAATCGTCGACGACATCCTGGCCGTTTCGGTCATCGCACTGTTCTATTCCGATGAGCTGTCTGCGGTCTGGCTGCTGGCCGCGCTCGGCGGCCTGCTCGCCGTGGTGCTTCTGCGCCGCTCCGGCGTGGCGCGCGTGCTCGCATATCTTCCCGTCGGCCTGTTCGTGTGGGTAGCAACCTACGAATCGGGCGTGCACGCCACGATCGCCGGCGTGGCGTTGGGCCTGCTCACTCCGGCGCGGCCGATCGCCGGTCGCCGCGTCCTCGAAGAGCTAGAGCACCGCCTCCACCCCATCACGGGCTTTGCCATCGTGCCGCTCTTCGCGCTGGCCAACGCCGGCGTCGCGCTGAGCGCCGACACCCTAGGCAATGCCGCGACCAGCCGGGTGGCGTGGGCGATCGCGCTCGGCCTCGTGATCGGCAAGCTGCTCGGCATCGCCGGCACCAGCCTCCTCGCCCTGCGCGTGGGACTCGGCGTCCTGCCGGACGGTGTGCACGCCCGGCAGGTGTGGGGGGCGGCCGCGGTCTGCGGGATCGGCTTCACCGTCTCGCTGTTCATCACCCAGCTCGCCTACACCGATCCCACCACCATCGATCTCGCCAAGGTGGGCATCTTCGCCGGCTCGCTGGTCAGCGGCCTGCTCGGCGCCGCGCTGCTGCTCCGCGCCTCCCCTCAAGCCGACCCCCAAGCGAATGTCTCGCGATGAGCCAGATCGCAGATAGCAGAGTGATATCCTCGGACCGGTGGACGTGCTAATCAGAGACCTTCCGGCCGAGCTGCACGCAGAGCTGGCGCGCCGGGCGGCTGCGAGCGACATGAGCCTGCGTGCGTACCTGCGGGAGGTGCTGTCTGACCACGTAGCCGTACCCTCGATGGACGAGTGGCTGCAACGCGTGCGAGATCTCGGTCCGGCGCACACGAGTGGACCGACAGGGCCCGAGCTCGTCGCCGCCGCGCGCGCTGAGGGCGACGAGCTCGTCAGCCGTTGAGCGTCGTCGTCGTCGACGCCGCCACGGTCGTCGATCTGATCTGCGACTTCCCAGCCGCCGAGCCCTACCGCAGCGCGCTCGCCGGCGCCACCGGCGTGGCCGCGCCCGCCCACCTCGACGCGGAGGTCCTCTCGGCGCTTGCCCGCCTCAAGCGCGCCGGGCAGCTGACTCGCGCCACCGAACGCGTCGAAGCGCTGGCCGCGCTCGGGGCAAAGCGCTGGCCTTTGCGACCACTCCTCTCGCCCGCGTGGGCACTCGTCGACCGGATCGCGATCCGCGATGCTCTCTACGTCGCCTTGGCCGCGTCGCTCGGCGCCACCCTCCTCACCTCCGACGGGCGCCTTCGCAGAGCTGCCACAGGAATCGTCGCCGTCGCCGAGCCCGACGGGTGAGCCTCGCCGCTCAGGGCAGCGAACCGAGCGGTGTGAGCGCTTCGACGCTCGTAGCGAGATCGGTGCTCGCGGCGAGGAGCTCGAAGTCTGCGTCGTAGTGCAGGATCGACGCGCCGTGGTCTTCGGCGACCGCGGCGATTAGATAGTCGAGCGGGGGAACGCCAAGGTGCTGGTGGGCGGCACGCAGCTGGTGCTGCAGGTCGGTGGCGCGGCGCTCCGCGCGCTCGCTGATCCACAGCCACGGCAGCTCGCCCGGATCGACTGGGGGAAGGTGGCGACCGGCTCGCGTCTCGAGCAGCAGCGGCGTGCTCGTGGCGACAAGACCTCCCGCGATCCACTCGGCCACCTCCTGACGGCGGTCCGGATCGAGCTGCGGGCTGCCAAGTCGCCAGAACGCGCTGGCGTCGAGCAGCACCAGAGTGCGCATCACGGATGCCGGCTGGCGCGGCGGATGCGGCCGTTCTCCTCCAGGTCGGGCGCAGGACCGGCGCAGAGCCGATCCACGAACGACTCGAGCGCGTGCGCATGGGCGCGATCCTGTGCCTCGAGCTCGCGCAGCTTCGCCTCGGCGCCTCGCATGACGAGCTCGGCGAGCGTCGGAGCGTCCGCCCCCAGGCGTGAGCGAAGCGGCTCGAGCGCAGCGGCAAGCGCGGGGGTCTCGGTGATCGAGTGCCGGGGATGAGACGTCGGCACACAGCGAGTGTAGCACCGTACAGCACCCAGTCTATCAACCTTCCCGCAGGCGAGCGGTCAGCGGACGTGCGCTCGTTACCCTGGAAGTCAAGCGGGGAGCGCCTGCTCCATGGAGCTGACCCGCTTTCGTTGACACGGGGCTAGATCAAGGTGTCGATCGAAGCCGGGTAGCTCCACCAGAGCCGGGCCTCGCGCAAGCGGCGCCGGAGCCTCACCGGAGAGCCCGCCGCAGCCGCTAGCCGCGTCCGTGCAGCACCACGAGCGCTCGCTCGAGCACCTTCGTCCCAAGCCTGGAGTACGGGAAGTAATG
>JBBSNQ010000021.1:0-11468 GCA_038232575.1 Solirubrobacterales bacterium
GATTCCGCGGCCGCGTGGGTCTGGGGGCGAGGTCGTGGAATCACCCATCTAGGCTTCAGGCCGTGCCGGAGGGCGACATGATCCACGGCGCCGCACGGCGGGTGGGCGCCGCCCTCGTCGACCGCGAGATCGTCACGATCGGCCCCGACGTCCTCGCCGAGGAGTTCGATGCGCAGCGCTTCCTGCACCGGCTGCGCGAGGACGATCCCAGGCGCGGAGTCGGCGACGCCCTGCTCGACCAGCGCAGCGTCGCGGGATTCGGCAACGTGTGGAAATCGGAAGGCTGCTTCCTCGCGCGCGTCGATCCTTGGCGGGCGCTCAGCGAGGTCAGCGACGAGGAGCTGATGGCCGTCGTAGAGGAGTCGCGGCCGCTGATGATCCTCTCGGCACGGCGCGGCGGGCGCATCGTCACGGTCGATCCCCATGGACGACGAGGCGCGGGGCGCCAAGCGCCCGGCGTGCGTCGAGCCCCCGCCGTACGGCCCGTCACCGATCGATCGAGCGGCACCACTCGCTACTGGGTCTACGACCGCGCAGCGCTTCCCTGCCGCCGTTGCGGCACTTCCGTCCGTGCGCGGGACCAGGGAGAGGCTGCCCGCACGACCTTCTGGTGCCCGTGCTGCCAGTCCTAGCGTCCGGGCTGCCAGTCCTGGCGCCCAGGCTGCGCCGCTCCTCCGATCTCCCGCGGCGTCCAGCTCACCTGCCGCCGCTGCGCCGGGTCGGGCACAAGGGCGCGGCGACCCTCACACGCGGCAACACTCGCGAGAGCTTCGAGGCGGGGCTGCGCGCCGGCGTCGACATGATCGAGTTCGACGTGATGCCGCTGCGTGACGGGCGACTCGTGCTCGCACACGATCCGGAGGACGTCGCGGAGGGAGGCCTGCTGACCCTCGACGAGGGCCTCGACCACCTCGCGGGCGAGGAGTACGCGAACGTCGCGCTGGACGTCGACCTGAAGCTGCCGGGCTGCGAGGCGGCGGTCGCAGAGGCGCTTCTCTCGCGCGGCCTCGAGCACCGGGCGCTTGTGGCCACCACCTTTCGCGAGAGCCTCCAGCGCATCGGTGCGATCGCACCCGAGCTCGAGCGCGGTTGGTCGATCCCGCGCGCGCGCCGCAACTACCTGCGCGGAGTATTCGCCGGGCCGGCACTTGCCTACATGGCGCAGCTGCGCGCACTGCTCCCGCGCCGCGTGGCCAGGGAGCTCGCGGCCGGCAGGTGCGAGGCGCTGATGGCGCACTGGCTGCTCGTCGGCCCTCGCCTCGTCGAGGCCGTGCATCACGAGGGCGGCCGGCTGTTCGTCTGGACCGTCGACGACGCTGAACGGATCCGGCGGCTCGACGCGCTCGGCGTCGACGGCGTCATCACCAACGACCCCCGGCTCTTCCGCGCTCTGCCCGAGGGGCGCGCCGGCGGGAGGCCAGCCGGCGCCTGAGCGGAGCACGCCGTCCGCGCGCGGAGTGCGCTTGTCCGCCTGCCGAGCACCTGCCTGCAAGGTGCGCCGCCCGACCCGGAAGCTCGCCGTGCGATCATCTGCGTGTGTCGCGACGGGAGGAGGACACGACATCACTGCTGGCGCGGGTGCCGATCTTCGCGGGCCTCTCGGCCGACGAGCTCGAGCAGGTCGCCGACGTCGCGGTGCCGCGCAGCTACGCACGCGATCAGCTGATCTTTCGCGAGGGTGAGCAGGGCAGCACCTGCTACGTGATCCGCTCGGGCTCGGTCAGGGTTACGCGCCGGGGGAGCAGCCACGGCCCGAGCTCGATCACGCTCGCGGAGCTGCGCTTCGGCGATCCCTTCGGCGAGCTTGCCATGTTCGACGGAGAGATCCGCTCGGCGACCGTCCAGGCGATCGAGGACACCGAGGCGATCGCGCTGCTCGCGGCCGACATGCGCCGCCTGCTGCTCGCGCATCCGGATTTCGCCCTGCGCCTGCTCGCGCTGCTCGCCGCGCGCGTGCGCACAACCGGCGAGATGGTCACTCGGCAGCGCTTCCAGACGGTCGGCGGCCGGGTGGCGAGCGCGCTGCTGGCGCAGGTGGAGGCGCGACTACCCGAGGACGCCGAAGCAGACGATGTCGTCGTCGCGGCGACGCAGGCGGAGATCGCCCAGCTCGCCGGCGCCTCCCGGGAGAGCGCAAGCCGCTTCCTGGCGTCGCTCGAGCGAAACGGCCTCGTGACCTGCGGCCGCGGAAGGGTCACGGTGCATGACGCCGGCGGACTCCGCAACTACATCTACTGAGGGCGCTCGGGTGGAGTCCGCTCGAGATGCCATCCCGACGGAAGCGCCCCGCGCGGGGGCCACCAGCCTCGAGGAGGCACGGCTCGAGATGGTCGAGGGCCAGCTGCGCCAGCGCGGGCTGGTCGACGTGCGCGTTCTCGCCGCGATGGCCGGCGTGCCGCGCGAGCGCTTCGTCCCGCCCGAGGCACGCGCGCGCGCCTACCACGACGGCGCGCTGGCGATCGGATGCGCTCAGACGATCTCCCAACCGTGGATCGTGGCCTCGATGACCGCGCTGCTCGAGCTCGTGGGCGACGAGCGGGTGCTCGAGGTCGGCACGGGATCCGGCTACGGCGCGGCGGTGCTCGGGCGCTGCTGTGCCGAGGTGATCACTATCGAGCGCCATCTGACGCTGGCCGAGCGTGCGGGCGCCGTGCTGGGCGAGCTGGGCCACGCCAACGTGGAGGTACGGAGCGGCGACGGGTCGCTCGGTGCGATCGACCAGGCCCCGTTCGGTGGGATCCTCGTGACGGCGACTGCGGACGAGAGTCCACCCCCGGCGCTGCTCGAGCAGCTCGCGCCCGGCGCCGCGCTCGTCTGCCCGGTGCGGATGGACGGCGAGGAGCGACTGATGCGGTTTCGGGATGGCCGTCGCGAGGCCCTCGCGCCGGTGCGCTTCGTGCCGCTCGTCACCGCCGGAAGCTAGGCTCCGACCGCCGTGTTCGTGCTCAACTTCTACTCGCCGGTCTTCGTAGACCAGCTCCGACGGGGTCGCAAGACGGCGACGATCCGGCTCGGCGACAAGTCCTCCAAGTACAGGAAGGGCCACGTCGTGCTCATAACCGTGGGCTATCAGCACGCCCCGCGCGAGCGGATCTTCGAGGCGGTGGTCGACGACGTCGACGTCAAGCGCGTGTCCGAGCTCTCGCCGCGGGACATCGAGCACGACAACCCCGAGTTCCGCCGCCTCGAGGAGACACTGCACTTCCTCGAGCAGATCTACGGGCGACCTGTCAGCCGCGAGGACGTCGTGACCGTCGTGCGCTTCTCGCAGATCTACGACCGCCCCTCCGAGATCGCCGAGCGACTGCGGCCAGAGGCCCCTTCACAGAACTGAGCGGGGGGACCGCTGGCACTCTCGGGGTCAGAGTGCCAGCCTGGCACTCTCGCTGTTAGAGTGCCACGCGATAGGCACCCAGGCTGAAGCGGAGGTACGCACGATGAACCTGAAGCCTCTGGGCGATCGATTGATCGTCAAGACGGTCGAGGAAGACGAGACCACCCCAAGCGGCATCGTCCTGCCCGACACGGCGAAGGAGAAGCCGCAGCGCGGCAAGGTCCTCGCCGTCGGCGACGGCAAGGTCGGGGACGACAACGAGCGCGTCCCGCTCGACGTCTCCGAGGGCGAGGAGGTCCTCTACTCGAAGTACGGCGGCACGGAGATCACGGTGGACGGCGACGAACTGCTCGTCCTGCGCGAGTCCGACGTGCTCGCCAAGGTCACCGGCTAGCAGAACCAGACCAAGACGGAGGAACGAAATCCATGGCTCACAAGGAGCTCAAGTACAGCCAGGAAGCGCGCAGTGCGCTCGAGGCAGGCGTCGATCAGGTGGCCGAGGCGGTCAAGGTGACGCTCGGACCGCAGGGCCGCTACGTCGTGCTCGACAAGAAGTTCGGCGCGCCCACGATCACCAACGACGGCGTCACGATCGCACGTGAGATCGAGGTCGAGGACGTCTTCGAGAACCAGGGCGCCCAGCTCGTGCGTGAGGTGGCGACCGCCACCAACGACGTCGCGGGCGACGGCACCACGACGGCGACCGTGCTCGCGCAGACGATCGTGCGCCACGGCCTCAAGAACGTCGCCGCCGGGGCCAACCCGCTGGCGCTCAAGCGCGGCATCGAGCGCGCCGTGAACCAGGTCGTGGAGAACATCCAGGGCCAGTCCAAGGAGGTCTCCGGCAAGGATCAGATCGCCCGCGTCGCGGCGATCTCGGCGGCCGACAACGAGATCGGCGACGTGATCGCCGACGCGATCGACAAGGTCGGCAAGGACGGCGTCGTAAACGTCGAGGAGGGCCAGACGTTCGGCATGGACCTCGAGTTCACCGAGGGCATGCAGTTCGACAAGGGCTACATCTCGCCCTACATGGTCACCGACCAAGACCGGATGGAGGCAGTCCTCGAGGACCCATACATCCTGATCGCCAACCAGAAGATCGGCTCGGTGCGGGACGTGCTGCCCGTGCTCGAGCAGGTGATCCAGTCCGGCAAGCCGATCCTGGTGGTTGCCGAGGATGTCGAGGGCGAGTCGCTCGCGACGTTCGTCGTCAACAAGCTCCGCGGCACCTTCACCGGCGTCGCGGTCAAGGCACCGGGCTTCGGCGATCGCCGCAAGCGCATGCTCGAGGACATCTCGATCCTCACCGGCGGCGAGGTAATCACCGAGGAGATGGGGCTGAAGCTCGAGAACACGCAGGTCAGCCAGCTCGGACGGGCTCGCCGCATCGTCATCACCAAGGACGACACGACGATCATCGACGGCTCGGGCGACGCCGACGCGATCAAGGGCCGGATCGCACAGATCCGGAGCGAGATCGACGCCACGGACTCGGACTTCGACCGCGAGAAGCTGCAGGAGCGGCTCGCCAAGCTGGCGGGCGGTGTCGCGGTCGTGAAGGTCGGTGCTGCCACCGAGACCGAGATGAAGGAGAAGAAGCATCGCGTCGAGGACGCGCTGCAGGCGACCCGGGCGGCCCTCGAGGAGGGCATCGTGCCGGGTGGCGGCGTAGCGCTGCTGCAGGCGGCGGAGTCACTCGATCCCGACAAGATCGAGGAGCTCGATGAGCGGACCGGGGCGAAGATCATCCTCCGCTCGCTCGAGGAGCCCGTTCGTCAGCTCGCCAACAACGCGGGGCTCGAGGGCTCCGTGGCGGTCAACGACGTGCGCAAGGCCAAGAAGGGTCAGGGGCTGAACGCCGAGACGGGCGAGATCATCGACCTCGTCGCGGCGGGCATCATCGACCCGGCGATGGTCACGCGCTCTGCGCTGCAGAACGCGGCCTCGATCGCCAAGAACATCCTGACGACCGAGTGCATCGTCGCGGAGATCCCCGATAAGGATGGCAACGGCGGCGGTGGCGGCGGCATGCCCGACATGGGCGGGATGATGTAGCGACCCAGAGTCCGATCGCGGCGGACCGGCACGACCGGATTTGCGCGATCCGTCTCCAGCACGAAGGGCCCGGCGAGCACCACCGCCGGGCCCTTCGTCGTTCGGGACCCGGTGCGCTCTGGCCGCCGCCGGTCCCTTCGCCGTTGGGGCCCCGGCGAACTCCGCCGAGCAGCTCCGTCGACCGCGGCGCGCGCGACCTGCGCGGTCGAGCAGTTCGGCGCAGCGCTACCCAAGCACGGTGGCGACCGGGCGGGGGCTGACGCCGAGCGCCTGCGCATGGGCGGTGCCCTCATCGGCGAGCAGCGAGACCTCCATCAGCTCGGCCTCGTCCCACGTGGCGGGCACCGGATCGAGTGACCAGCCTGCGAGCGCCGTCAGTACCCTCACAAGCCTGAGCGGGACGTGGGCGAGCGGGCGCGGGCGCCCGAGCGCGCGCAGCGCCGTCCGCACGAGCTCGTCGTAGGAGAGCACCTCCGGCCCCGCGAGCTCGATCCGCTCACCTTCGGCGCGCTCGCGGACGGCATGCTCCGGAGCGGCGCCGCTCAGCACGCGTGCGGCGCATGCGGCAACGTCCTCGGCGCAGATCGGTTGGAAGCGCGCTGCTCCCGACCCCGAGACGGGAACGACCGGCAGCAGCGACAGCCGCTCGAGCATCGTGAGCCAGCGATTGCCCGGGGCATAGACGAGCGATGGCGCGAGCACGATCGTCTCGAGCGAAGACGCCCGAACGACCTCCTCGCCGAGCGCCTTGGCGCGCAGGAAGCGCGAGCGCGAGTGAAGCGAGGCGCCGAGGCAGGAGAAGAGCACGAAGCGCCTGACACCCGCCCGCTCGGCGGCACGCACGAGTCGGGCGCTCGCCAGGGCGTTCACCTCCTCGACGGAGGCCTGCGGCTGGTCGCGGATCGAGGCAGCCAGATGGACGACGGTGTCCACTCCCCGCATCGCGTTGCGAAAGGCCTCGGGGTCGCCGAGGTCGCCGAGCGCGATCTGGACGCGCACGCGGTCCTCGCCCATGCGCCGCGGCTGGCGCACGAGGCAGCGCAGCGGCTCGCCCGCTTCGAGCAGCTGGCGCACGAGCGGCCGGCCGATAGCCCCCGCCGCGCCGGTGAGCAGGATCATCGCGGCGCGGCCAGCGGGGGCACTGTCATCGGGCGCAGCGTAGACCGTGGCTACAATGGCGCCTCGCGTCGCCGTCGCCGCACGGACGCCGGCACGCCACCGCCCCGAGGGCGCCCGGACCCGATCGAGCGCCAGTCGACCCCGCCAAGGAGCCGAGCTTCCGATGACCTACGTCATAACCGAGCCCTGCATCGGCACGAAGGACAACTCGTGCGTCGAGGTATGCCCAGTGGACTGCATCCACCCGACGCCGGACGAGCCCGACTACGACAAGGTCGAGATGCTCTACATAGATCCCGACGAGTGCATCGACTGCGACGCGTGCGTCGAGGCCTGCCCCGTGGATGCGTGCTTCGCCGAGGACCAGCTGCCGAACGAATGGGAGAAGTACATCGAGGTGAACGCCGCCTACTTCAAGCAGGCGGCGTAGCGAGACGGCGCTCGGCCGGCGCCGGCTCTAGCGCGCGAGCGGCAGCGAGAGCGGCGTACCGGTGACGCGAGGCTCGTCGGCGTGCGGCGATGCGCCCTCGCCGGCGTCCGGCGAAGCGCCCTCGTCGGCGTCCGGCGAAACGCCGGCTACCGGCAGAGCGGTTGCCTGCCCGCTCGACTTCGCGGCAGGAGACCGTGCGGCGGACATGTCGAGGAGCGGCTGAGGCGTTCCGGCGATCAGGCCGCGCGCAGCGTGCAGAAGGGCCTGCGAGGCAGGCGCATCTGGGTCGTCCAGCACCAGCGGCCTGCCCTCGTCGGCGCCGGTGCGCAGCTCCTCCTGCAGGGGAACCTTGCCGAGCAGCGGAACGTCGAGCTCGTCCGCCAGCAGTTGCCCTCCTCCTTCGCCGAAGATCGTGAACCGCTCGCCGCTGGGCGTCGTGAAACCCGACATGTTCTCGATCACGCCCGCAATCTCGAGATCGAAGCGCACCGCGAGCTCAGCCGCACGGTGGGCGACCTTCTGCGCGGCGGGCTGGGGCGTGGTGACGACGACGAAGCGAGCCCGAGGCAGGAGCTGCGCCAGCGTCATCGACACGTCGCCGGTGCCCGGCGGCAGGTCGAGCAGCAGGTAGTCGATCTCGCCCCAGTCAACGTCCTCGAGGAACTGCCTGATCGCCTTGTGCAGCATCGGACCCCGCCAGACGATCGCCTGATCCTGGCGCTCCAGGAAGAACTCGATCGAGATCACCTTGATCCCGGTCTCGGTCGTGAGCGGCTTGATCTTGCGCTCGGCCGAAACGGTCGGCTTGCCGTGCACGCCGAGCATGCGCGGGATCGAGTAGCCCCACACGTCGGCGTCCAGCGCCGCGGCGCGCTTGCCCTGGGCGACGAGCGCCGCCGCCAGGTTGGCGGTCACGGTTGACTTGCCGACGCCGCCCTTGCCGGAGCCGACGCAGATGACGTTCGCCACCTCGGCCAAGGCGCCCTCGGGCAGGTCGCCCTTGCTCGCATTGCTGCGCTGCTCCTGCTTCTCGTCGGGTGAGAGGACGTCGAAGTCGACGTCGACGTGGCGAACGCCCTCGAGCTGTGCGACGCTCTCGCGCACGGCGCGCTGGTAGTGCGCGCGAATCGGGCATCCCGGCGTGCTGAGCGCGAGCACGACATCGACGCGCCCGTCGTCGGAGATCTCGACCGACCGGACCATCCCGAGCTCGACGACGTTCTTGCGCAGCTCGGGGTCGACGACCGCCCGTAGCGAGGCGAGAACCTGCTCGCGCGTCAGCATCGGGGATTCGCTCGCAGCGGCATCATCGTCCAGCCGATTCTCGCAGACCGCCGCGGGCAGACAGCTCGTGGCACGCGCGCCGGAAGGTGCGCTCCGCCGCCCGGGGCCGGGGCTTCGACTGGCACAACAAAAAAAAAACCGGCGGAGCCCGAAGGCCCCGCCGGTTGAGGGAGGAGAGGTACTGCACTACCGGCGCTGTGCCGGCAGTCCCGCCCCGCGCGCCCTCTCCTTGCGGCGCGGGGATAAGGGGGTGCTCTACCGAGGGCTCAGGACATCGTCCTGAAAACGCCGGACGACGCTCTCGGTGGTCGACTGCAGGTTCTCGGCGCGACCCTGAAGATCGCGCTGGGCGCCCTTGACCTGCGACTCGACGGCGCGGCTCTCGCGCTTGACGAGACGAGTGGCCTGGTTGCGCCGCTGCCGGAGCTCCCGCTCCACGCGGGTGCGCGTGCGCTTGACCTCGCGCTGGAGGCGGTTGCGAGCCGTCGTTCCACGACGCTCGTACCGGCGCAGGTTCGTGCTGACCCTGCGCTGGAGCTTCGTCAGCTCCCGCTCGGCCTGCGAGCGGCTCGTGAACGGACGCGCAGCGTCGAGGACGCTGTCACGAGCCGAGAGAGCGGCTCCGATCGGGACCAGGAACGCCCGCTGAGCCTGCGTCGCCGCAGCCTCGAGTGCGCTCGTCTCGGCGTCGACACGCCTCGCCGTCGAGCGAGCCGCGCTGCGCGCGGTCGACTTCGTCGAACGCTTGGCCGAGTTGGCGCTTCCGCGCGTGGCGGCAGCGCTGCGACGCGCCGTACCCCGCTTGCGGCTCGCCGCCGCCTTCTTCGCGGCTGCGCTGCGCTGAACGGGCGTGCGAGCGGGGGCTCCGCCTCGCTGTGTCTGGGACCCGGTGCGGGTCGCGGTCTGAGTGGCCATCGTGTAGCTCTCCTTCGGTCTGGGATCGCCGTGCTCTTGACGGCTTATTACTTCTAACGTCGATAACCATAGCAGCGAACACGTGTTTGTGTGGGACGGTCCCCGAACGGGGCGGGCATGGCTTCAACACACGCACGCGAAGCGCTCGGCGCGCGAGGCCGAGCACCTGCGACCGCGCCGTTGCCGAGTAGGAGAGCGCGGGACTTGCGGCTGGCGGCGGCGGCGCGGAGGGTCGCGGCTAGGGGACGTCGCAACTGGCGCCGTCGCCTATCCAGCAGCGCACGATGTCGCGCATCGAGATGATGCCGACGGCGTCGCCCCCTTCGTCCAGCACGATGACGTGGCGAAAGCCCCCCCGCGTCATCGCCTCCGCGGCCTTCTCGAGCGGCCAGTCCGGATAGGCGTAGATCACCTGACCGGCGACGTGATCACCGACCACCTCCCGGTCAAGATCCTCCCCCGCGCCCGTCGAGCGCAGGACGTCCCGCTCGGTGACGATCATCGGGCTCGACTGCTCGTGCGCCATCACCACGGCGGCGCCCACGTTGCGCTCGGCCATCCGGCGCGCCGCCTCCCGCAACGTGTGGCTCGGACCGACGGTCACGACGATCGGGTTCATGCCCTCCCGCACGATCATCGAGCTGCCCTCGCCCGAGCCGCCCTCGATCCGATCCGCTCACGCAACGGTCTGCTTCTCCCTCTCCATCTCCTCGGAGTAGGCGCCCTCGCGCGCGGCGCTGTTGCATCGCGCGCGGTGGTGGTACTCGGCCTGGGCCGCCGGGACGTTCGCGTCCTCGCCGCGCCAGATCCGCAGCGATGGCCCCTGGAGCGCACGCGCGTAGGAGAAGCTGAGCTCCCACGGCACTCCGCCGATCTCGTTCATCCCCTGCAGGTGGGCGGTCGCGAGCAGATCGTCCTGCCCGCCGGAGAGGAAGACGATCCCCGGCACCGCCGCCGGCACGACCCTGCGCAGGCACGAGATGGTCGTCTCCGCGACTTCCTGCACGGTCGCCTGCTGCGGGCAGCCATAGCCCGACATGACCATGTTGGTCTTGAGCAGCATCCCCTCGAGCATCACCCGCTGCTCGACGAGCGCGTCGAACTGGGCGTGCAGGGTCTCGAGTGTGGCCTCGAGCGACTGCTCGATCGTGTGGTCGCCGTCCATGATCACCTCGGGCTCGACGACCGGCACAAGTCCCGCCTCCTGGCACAGTGCCGCGTAGCGCGCGAGCGCATGCGCGTTTGCCTCGATGCAGTAGCGGCTGGGAATCCCCTCGCCGATCGTGATCACGGCGCGCCACTTCGCAAAGCGAGCGCCGAACTGCTCGCGGTACTCCTCGAAGCGCTCGCGCAGGCCGTCCAGTCCCTCGGTGACCTTCTCACCCGGCGCCAGCGCGAGCGGCTTTGCGCCCGCGTCGACCTTGATCCCCGGCAGCACGCCCTGACTGCGGAGGAGATCCGGGAAGGGTGTGCCGTCGCCGGCGGACTGGCGCAGCGTCTCGTCGTGCAGGATCACGCCGCTGATGAACTCGGACGCGCCCTCGGCGGCCAGGAAGAGCTCGCGGTACTGGCGGCGGGCCTCCGCGGTCGGCTCCATCCCAACGCCCTCGAGGCGCTTGCGCGCCGTGCCCTCGCTCTCGTCGGCGGCCAGCAGGCCCTTGCCCTGCTGGACCATCTCCCGCGCCGTCGACTCGAGCTGCTGCCTGTGTTCGTGGCTCATCGTCGTCCCCTCTCTTGGACGTTGTCGGTGTCGCTCGCCCGCTATGGCCCGAGCAGGGCGCCGGGACACGGCGCCACGTGACGGGCGCCATCGCCGGGACAGGCGTCCTGGGTCTCGTCGCCGTAGCCGTCGCGATCGAGATCCGCCTCGATGTCGGCGTTGAGCAGCAGCTCGCGGTTGCGTCTGAGGGCCGTCCGGGACCGTGTCCTTCCGTCAGCCAGCCGCGGCCTGAAGGTGTAGGTCGCCGCACCGCGGCGCCGCGCGAGGATCTGGGCATCTCTGCGGCAGCAGTCGAGCGCGACCGTGTCACCCCTTCTGATCGGAAGGCGCACGCTGAAGATCTGGACCGTGTCGAGCGCGGCGAGCGGCTCGAGGCCCGCCATCGCAACGCCCTTGAAGGACGTGCCGCCGCGGCGGTGCACCACGCGCAGGCGGACGAACTGGGCGCGCGTGCCGATGCCCGTCTTGATCCGCCAGCGGACGATCACGCCGTTCACCCGGGAGGCGAGCCGCGCCCTGCCCGGTAGCAGCCGGGGCGCGACCGTGCACCTCCCCCTGCAGCGCGTGTCCCCGACGGTTCCCGAAGGTCTCGCCTCGAGGTCGCTGCC
>JBBSNQ010000022.1:0-11356 GCA_038232575.1 Solirubrobacterales bacterium
AACCTCGCCAACATGGGCTCGTTCGGCTTCAAGACCGCGATCTACCAGGACATCGGCTTCGCGGGTGAGCCGATGGCGTCGACCGCGGAGTGAGCCTGCCGCGGGCTGAGCTCTACTCCGCGCCGTTGACGCGCTCGGCGCCGCTGTAGACGTTGAAGCCGCCCTCGCGTACGAAGCCAACCAGCGTGATGTTGGCCTCACGCGCGAGGCGCACCGCCAGGCTCGAAGGCGCTGAGACGGCCGCGACGATCGGGATCGCCGCCATCGCGGCCTTTTGGAGGATCTCAAACGAGGCTCGCCCCGATACCTGGAGGATCGACTCAGCGAGTAGGGTCGCCTCCGGGTCGCGCGTCCTCTGCGTCAAGGCCCAACCGACCACCTTGTCGACGGCGTTGTGGCGGCCGACATCCTCGCGCAGGACCTGGAGCGCGCCGTGACGATCGAAGAGGCCGGCGGCGTGGAGGCCCCCGGTGCGGTCGAAGATGCGCTGTGCGCCGCGCAGCGCATCGGGTAGCGAGCTGAGCAGCGCCGCGGGGACCGACGGCCCGTCGGGTACGGGCGGGGCAGCGGTGCGCAGCGCCTCGATGCTCGCCTTGCCGCAGACGCCGCACGACGAGGTTGCGTAGAAGCTCCGCTGCCAGCCGCGGGCCGGCGTCGCCCCTGGACGCAGCACCACGTCGACAACGCCGCCGTCGCTCACGCCGGAGTCGCCCGCGCCGGAGTCGCCCCTGCTGTCCTCGTCCTCGTCGCCAGGCTGGACCCTCGGCCTGCACTCGTTCACGCGCGCCACATCGGCGTGCTCGACTATGCCCTCCCCGAGCAGGAAGCCGAGCGCCAGCTCGATGTCCTCTCCCGGCGCCGGTGTGCGCATGGTCACGGCGACCGGCTCACCGCCGAGCCGGATCTCGAGCGGCTCCTCCACGGCGACGAGGTCGGTGACTCTCTGCGGCCGATCGTTGCGATGGCGGACGATCCACACGCGCTCGCTCGGCCGGCCCCCGGCGGCCGGAGCGGCGAAGGCTTCGGCAAGCGCGGGATCGGTCTCCGCGCCAGCGCCCGTGGCGAGCCCTGCGTCCTCGGCGTCGCTCTCCGCGCTGGCGACGCCGGGCTCGGCGGGAGCTGGGCCGGCCTCGCTGAGGTCGCCGACACTCATGTCCGGCGAGTGTAAGCCCGGAGCCCCTGTGACATGCGTTGCGTGCTTCTCAAGCTTTGCCAGCGAGGATGTGCTCGGCGCGGGCGAGGTCGGCGGGAGTGTTGACGTTGGCCAGCAGTTCGGCGGGCTCGCCGAAGGAGCGGAGCTCGGGCTCATCGACCCACCGCGGCCCCAGCGCAGTTACGGCTTCCCTGAGCGAGAGCTCCTGCTCGAGCGCCTCGCTGAGCGGCTCGAGCAGCTCTACCCCGTAGCGGGCCAGGAGTGGCTGCGGCCGCCCGGCCAGGCGCGGTACGACAAGAGGGTGCTGCACCGCGGCGAGCCATGCGCATAGCTCGGCAGTGACGCAGGGCATGTCGCACGCACATGCCAGGACGGCGTGGCTTGCGCCGCCCGCGGTGCGAGCTCGATGCAACGCAGTGACGATTCCGGCCAGTGGGTGTTGCGGCGCCCGCGGCTCGAGCCATAGCTCAACGTCCAGCTCCGGCAGCTGGCTGTCGGGCTTCGCCACGACGGCGAGATCGAGCCCCGCTGAGCGCAGCGCAGCGAGCGGGTGGGCGATCAGCGGTCGGCCGCCGAGGAGTACGGTCGCCTTGGCCGCCCCGATGCGGCGACCCGCACCTCCAGCCAGCACGCAGCCGCGTACGGAAAGCGGGGAGGTCGTGCCGGGCACACGCTGCACCTCAGCAGAGCCTCTGTGCGATAGTGCGTCGGCCGAACGAGTCCGAATGCCCGCGCACAGCACATCCAGCCCGCTTCCGCTGGGCGGCCCGGTCGTCTGGTGGGCGGGGGCGAGCATCGTCTTCATGGTCGTCGGCGCGATCGGGCCTTGGGCCAGGGCACTCAGCTTCCTCGCCTTCAGCGGCCTCGACGGCGACGGCTGGTTCGTTCTTGCAGCCGCCTTGATATCTGCCACTGCTCTTGCCCTGCACTCGACGCGGAGCTTCGCATCGGACTGGGCGCTTGTCTTCATCGTGATCGCCGGCGTCGTCGCTTCAACGGCGGCGATCAGCGCCCTCGCGCAGCTGCTCGGTGTCCAGAGCACCGAGCTGCTCGGGGAAACTGATCTCGCCGCCCCGGGCTGGGGGCTGTGGCTGGCGACCCTGGCGTCCGTGAGCCTCGTGCTCGCAGCGAGCACGGCCTTCGTCCGCGGTGCGGGAGGGCAGCCAGGAGCGGCGGGATGAGCGCCTTCTGTCCTCAATGCGGCGCCCAGTCAGCATCGACGGATCTTTTCTGCACCTCGTGCGGAACCTCTCTCGACGGGGGCTTGTCGAGCCAGCCCAGGACGGCGGCGCAGGAGCGATCGCCTCGCCGAGGACGTGGCATTCCTCTTCCCCGGTCGCGCGCGGGTCGCCTCGCGCTGATCGCGACGGTCGTGCTCGCAACCGCGGCTGCAACCCTCCTACCGCTCGCGCTTCTCTCGACCCCGCCCTCGAGCGAGGCAGAAGGTGCTGCAGAGGAGGCGCCGGTCGCCGAGCCGCAGACGCAGACCCTGCGAGCCAAGATCGGCGAAACGCTGACGCTCGCGACGGGGGCGGTCTCATTGAGCGTGAACCCCGAGAGCCTTCTCGATCCCGCGCCCGCCGGAGAGTTCGACGAGCCCGAGTCGGGCACCCGCTACGTCGCTGTCGAGCTCACTGTCAAGAACACGGGAGCCGACCCGTATGAGGCGGGCGTCGACCCGACGCTTCTGACCGACGACGGCCAGGAGGCCGACGAGGCGATCGTGACCAGCGGGGAGTGCTCCGGAGGCCTGCAGGATGCCATCCCCGCGGGTGCGACCCGGCGGCTCTGCGTCAGCTACGCGATCCCCGAGAGCGCCGAGGCGGCCGAGCTGCAGCTCACGCTCGACGCGCCCGCGCTCGGCGAAGGCGGAGCGATCGGTATCTGGTCGCTTGCCGGGAACGGGACGAGCAGTCCTTCACCCGTCGCCCTGACTCCCTACGAGGCGCCCTCCTACTCAGCCAGCTTGCCGCAGGGCTGGCAGATCGTTCAGGACTATTCGGCGCAGGGCGGCGGACGCCACGTGACCAAGGCAGCCAGCCCGGATGAGGACATGAGCGTCCTGATCGATACGACGGCGCGCACGAGCGGCGATCCGGCCGACAGCGCGGCCACGCTCGAGGCCGCGGCCCGCGAGGACGGAAGCTACGCGAGAAGGGCCTTTCACCCCATCATGCTGGGTGCCACACCCGGTTTCGAGTGGGCCTACGAGCAGGGTGGTCGCCACAAGGTGGACGTGCTGTTCTTCGAAGGCGCCGACGGCTTCGCCGTCCTCGCCGAGGGCGCGCCGGCTCATGCGAAGCGGCTCGGCGCGATCGCCCGTGCGGTGGCGGGGTCGGTTCGGGGCTCTTGAGTGGAACCTGGACGAACGAGCGGAGGCGAGCGCACCGAGCTGGAGGGCACCGCACAGGGTCCAGCCCGTTTCTGTGGACAATGCGGTACGGCTCTTCAGCAGGCGAGCAGATTCTGCAGCGACTGCGGAGCGCCCGTGCAGCGGCACGCCAGTGCGTGCCGGGATGCTCCAGCGGGACACGCGCTCGCCGACGCGTCGCTCGGCGTGCAGTCGCGTGCGCTTCCGCCGCACACAGGAGGAACCGGCTCGCAAGTGCCCTTGGCAGCCGCACGCCCACAGCTGAGTCTGGTCATCTGGGCGGCGACGAGCGCGGTACTGGCATTGGTGGGATGCGCTGGTCCGTGGGTAACGGCCCTCTTCATCACGCGCGCCGGGCTCGACACCGGGGATGGCAGGTTGGTCGGGGCGCTCACGCTGTTGGGAGGCATCGCGCTCGCCCTCCACGGAGCAGGGGTTCTGCGGCACCGGGCGGCGCCCGTGCTTGCAGCCATCGCGGGATCGCTCTCGGCTCTCGTTGCGGCCGTCGACCTCACCGGCATCGGCTCAGACGGCGGCGTCGACTTCTTCGGTAGCCGCATCCAGGTGCTGCAGCCGGGGTGGGGCCTCTACCTCACGCTCGGTGCGTCGATCAGCCTGGCAATCGCATCCAGCCTGCTCGCGAAGCGCGGACCGCTGGAGGGCAAGGCGTAAAGCACGGAGCGGCGAAGGAATCGAACCTTCCAAGCGGAGGGCTGCTCCGCCCTGCCAGTTTTGAAGACCGGATGGGCCACCAGACCCCTGCCACCCCACGTTGCGGCGGATTGTGGCGCATGCGCTGCGCGGCCTGGCCCGGCATGCTGGTCCGGCATGGCCGCTCTCGAACCGCCTCGCCACTAGCAGGTCTGGCCCGCGCTCGACGCGCCCTTCGGTAGCGTGTCACACGTGGATGCGCTGACCTGGAGCGAGCGCCCGAAGCTCAGGCGGCCGATCCTCGCCTGTGCCTTCAAGGGCTGGAACGACGCCGGCGAGTCGGCAACGGCCGCCACGTCGTTCCTGAGGGAGTCGCTCGGCGCGACCGACGTCGCGGAGATCGATCCCGAGGAGTTCTTCGACTTCACCGCCGTGCGCCCCACGGTGACGCTCGCCGACAGCAGCGTGCGCACGATCGAGTGGCCGACGACGAACCTCTACGCAGCCCATGTGCCGGGCGCCGAGAGCGATCTCGTGCTGCTCGAGGGCGCCGAGCCCTCGCTGCGCTGGCGGGCGTTCTCCGGGCTCGTGATCGAGGCGGCGCGCGAGCTCGAAGCACGCATGGTGATCACGCTCGGCGCACTGCTGGCCGACGTGCCGCACTCGCGGCCCGTCTCGATCACGGGCTTGGCGTCGGAGCCGAGCCTGATCGAGCGTCTCGGCCTTGCGCGCGCGAGCTACGAGGGGCCGACCGGCATCGTCGGCGTCCTGCACGATGCCTGCGCGCGCGCGGGCCTGCCCTCGGCCAGCCTGTGGGCGTCGGTGCCGCATTACGTAGCCGCCGCGCCGAACCCGAAGGCCGCGCTGGCGCTGATCCGCTCCTTCGAGGGGCTGACCGGCGTGGCCGTCGACGCCTCCTCGCTGGAGGAGGCCAGCGAGGACTACGACCGCCAGGTCAGTGCAGCGGTCGCGAGCGATCCCGAGGTCAAGGCGTTCGTCGAGCGCCTGGAGGAGACGCTCGACGAGGCCGGGGACGCCGCGCCGCCCGCCCACATACCCTCGGGCGAGACGATCGCGCACGACTTCCAGCGCTTCCTACGCCAGCAGCCGCCAAGCGACGCGCGTTGAGCGGCCCGGGCTGAGCGGTCCGGCCAGCTCGCTCGCCCAAGAGCTACCGGTCGCCGCGGCGCCGAGCTGACCGGAGCGAGCCGCGAGTGGTCCGGTCAACGCGTGCGGCGCCCTCACTTCTCCGCGGCGGGGCAGATGATTCGGTAGTCGCAGACCGAGCAGATCGGATAGGAGGGCGTCGGCTCGAAGTCCTGCGCGAGGATGCCTGCGGCGATCGCGGCGATCGTCGCTCGCACGCGCTCGAGCTCGCGCTCGGAGTGCTCCACCGGCACGCGCTCGTCGTCGAGCACGTAGAAGTAGCTCTGCGCCGAGGTCTCGAGCTGCCAGGCCTCACGCGCACCCATCTGGTAGAGCGATAGCTGGACGTCCTCGCGCAGCTCGGCCGCGGTCTTGGGCTTGCCCGTTTTATAGTCGACGAGCTCGTAGCCCCCGTCGGGCAGCCGGTCGACGCGGTCGACGCGGCCGCGCAGCAGATGCGGCCCGAGCTTAAACGCAAACGAGCGCTCGAACCAGACGGGCTCGCCGGCCCGGTCGCGGTCGCTGCGCCAGTAGCGCTCGAGCGCTCCCTGTGCCTTGTCCCACAGCTGGAGCTCCTCGTTCGAATCCGCGAGGCCGGCGGGGCGCCAGCCCTCGCGCAGCAGTGCGCGCAGGTGCTCGAGCGACCGATCGCCCCCAGCGTGAAAGCGCTCGAGCACCTGGTGGATCGCTATTCCGAATCGCTGTCTGGCGGTCGGCTCCTGCGGGATCCGGTAGACGCGGGCGAACTTGTACTTGAGCGGACACACGCGGTAGGTCTCGATGTCGGACGCGGACAGCATCAGGCCATCGCCCCGGCGCGGGATGAAGGACTCGAGCGAGGGCTCGAATCGACCCTCGATCGCGTGCGCGCGCTGGTGCTCCTCGCGCTCCACGGCGAGCAGATGCTCGTCGAGGCCTGAGCCGAGGAACGCCCGTCGCTGTTCGGGTGCCGCGCCTTGGAGGACGAGCTCGTTGATCTCCGGCAGCACCTCGGCAAGCGAGCGGCCGTCGCCAGCGCGCTGGATGAGCGCAGTCAGCTTGATCAGCTCGAGGTGGCGAGCGCTTGCCTGGACTACGTCGAGATGTGCGTCGAGGCGCATGTCACCGAGCCGGCCGCCGACGCGCGCAACCGCTTCCAGCACCTCTTCGCGCAGTTCGCGCAGAGTCGAATGGAGGCCCTCTGCGGGTCCGAACAGCGCCTCCTCGAACAGCTCCTCCTCCACCCCGACCGCTTCCCGTGCCTCCTCGTAGAAGGGCGAGGGACGTGCACGCGTCCCGCGCTCACCGGCCTCGGCAAAGCTGAGCACGAGACCCTCGCGAGCGCGGGTCATTGCGACGTGCAGGAGACACCGCATCTCCTGGTCGTGGGCGGCGTGCTCGTCCAGATGATCGCCCCAGCCCGACGGGGGGGGAGCCGCGGCATCGGCCGGAGTCCGGGCTCCGGGTCGGGGTTCGGTTTCCGGCTCAGCGGCGATGCCAGGCCTCAGCAGCGGGTCCGGCGAGCCGCGATGGGTGCCCGGCATGCGCGTCGCGCTCAGCCCCAGCACGAAGACGTGCTCGAACTCGAGCCCCTTCGCGCCATGCATGGTGCGAATCGAGACGGCACCGCGGCTTCCGGGAACAGTGGCCTCCTCCTCGCGCATACCCGCCTCGGCGACGGCGGTCAGGTAGCGCGTGAAGTCGCGGGCGGTCGCGTCCGGCTGGCGCCGTGCGTAGGCGCTTGCCAGATCGCCGAGCTTGGCGATGTTGACGAGACGCTCCGCAGTATCGGCCTCGGCACCGAGCAGCTGGCGCTGGCGCAGTCCGATGCGCTCGATCAGTCGACGCACGAAGACATCGGGACGCATCGTCTCGAAGGCCCGCGCGGCCGCGCGGTGGAGCTTGACGAACCGCGCGGCGTGCTCGCGCCCCTCCGGGGATAGCTGCGGGCCCTCCGACGCGGACATCACCGCCGACACCATGTCGAGGCGGCGGCGGCGCGCCAGCTGCGTCAGGCGGGCGATGTCGACCGCGCCGAGCTCGACGGGCGCGCGCGCGAGCACGCGCACCGCAGCGGCCGAATCGGTCGGATCGGCCAGCGTGCGCAGCCATGCGAGCGCATCGCGCACCTCCGCGCGCTCGTAGTAGGCAGCGGCGCCCGCGAGCCGGGCTGGCACGCCGCGCTCCTCGAGGACGTCGGCCACCAGCCTGCCCTCGCGGCGCACCGAACGCACCAGCACGCAGATGTCTGCCGGCTCGACGCCCACTCGAACGATCAGGCGCTCCGCCTCCGCCGCCACGGCCTGTGCCTGTGCACGCTCGGAGCGGCAGCGCCAGAACCGCACTTCGCCCCCGGGGCGCCCGCGCAGCTGTCCGGCTCGAGCAGCACCGTCGACGACGATCGCCTGCGCAGCAGCCAGGATCCGCTCACCGGAGCGATGGTTCTCCGTGAGCTCCACGACCCGCGCGCCCGGATAGTCCCGCTCGAACTCGCGCAGGCTCTCACGGGAGGCGCCGCGGAACCGGTAGATGGCCTGGTCTGCATCGCCGACCGCAGTCACGTTGCCGTGCGCCCCCGCCAGCAAGCGCACGAGCGCCCGCTGCGCGGCGTTGGTGTCCTGGTACTCGTCGACGAGCAGATGCCGAAAGCGGTCGCCGAGTCGCTCGCGCACGTGCGGTCGCTCACGCAGCAGGCGGACGGCGCCCAGGACGAGGTCCCCGAAGTCGGCGGCGCCCGCGGCGGCGAGCAGACGGTCGTGGTCGACGTACAGCTGGGCGAACTCGAGATCGCGTTCTGCGGGGGTCCGCGCGCCCTCCTCGATCACGCCGTCGAGCCGCTCCCGTGCGCGCGCAAGGCAATCCTCCGCGCTGACCATCTCGTCCTTGAGACGATCTATCCTTGTAACAAAGCTTGCAAGCAATGCAGCGGAGTTGCCGACTATCTCGTGCCGGCGCAGGCTGAGCTCGCCGATGTGATCGTGCAGCAGAGCGACCCGGTCGGCCGGCGTCACGGTCGTGAAGTAGGGGTCGATGCCGAGCTCGAGCGCCTCCTCGCGCAGCAGGCGCGCGCAGAGCGAATGGAACGTCGACACCCGCAGCTCCTCGTACGGCACGTCGATCAGGGTCTCGAGGCGCTCCCTCATCTCCGCGGCTGCAGCGGAGGAGAACGTCAGCGCGAGCAACTCGCCGGGCGGGGCGCCCTGCTCCACGAGCCAGACGAAGCGACTCGTCAGCGTGCGCGTCTTGCCCGTGCCAGCTCCAGCGACCACGAGCAGCGGGCCCGCGGGGTGGGACACCGCTGCCGCTTGGGTGTGGGTCAGGCCGTCGAGCGCACCGGGCATTCCCGCAGGATATGCCCGGGCGAGGGGCGCTCGATCACTTCGGGCGATGGGCGATCCTGGACTCGAACCAGGGACCTCTTCCTTATCAGAGAAGCGCTCTAACCGGCTGAGCTAATCGCCCTCCGAGCAGGGCGAGTCTAATCGAGCGAGCCGCGACCGCCAGCACCGCGCTTCAAGAGCCGCTCGGCGAGCTCGATGCCATCCGCCGGACTGTCGAGATCGATCTCCACCCTGCAGCCGCTGCCCGATCCGCGCGAGCGCACTCGGACCCCCTGCCCGAGCGCCGCGCAGAGGGCGTCCTCCGCCGCTGCCAGCCCGTCGACGAGATCGGGATGCACCTCGACGCGCCCGCCCGGCTCTCCCCCCGAGCTCGGGTGCCTCCCATCCGCCGCGCGGGCGCGCCGCTCGACCTCGCGCACCGACCAGCCGTTGGCCGCCGCGTCGCGAGCGAGCTGCCGCCTATCGCGCTGGTCACGCCGCAGCAGCAGCGCGCGGCCGTGACCCTCGGAGAGCTCCCCCGCCTCGACCAGGGCGAGCGCCTCATCGGGCAGCTCCAGCAAGCGGATCAGGTTCGACACCGCCACCCGGCTGCGCCCAACGCGGCGGCCGAGCTCCTCCTTGGTGAGGCCGAGATCCTCGACGAGGGTCGCGCACGCGCGTGCCTCCTCGACCGGGTTCAGGTCCTCCCGCGCCATGTTCTCGATCAGGGCGAGCTCGAGCCGATCGCCATCTTCGACCTCGCGCACGATCGCCGGCACCTCGTCGAGTTGCGCCATCTTCGCCGCGCGCAGGCGGCGCTCCCCGGCGAGCAGCTCGTACTCGCCGCCGGCCAGCGCCCGCACGACAAGCGGCTGCAAGACGCCGCGCGCCCGGATCGACTCGGAGAGGGCGATCAGGCCCTCGTCGTCGAAGCGCCGTCGCGGCTGGCGCGGGTTGGGCCGGATCAGCTCGACGGGCAGGTCCCGCAGTGCCTCGATGCCACGGCCGGCCGACGGCAACAGCGCGGCGAGGCCTCTTCCCATCCCGCGCACGGGCGCACCCTGCCGGCTAGCCACGCGCCGCCACCTCGCGGGTCAGCTCAGCGTACGCCGTCGAGCCTGGGCAACCAGGATCGTGGTGGATCACGGGCAGCTGGAAGCTCGGTGCCTCGCCGACACGCACGTTGCGCGGAATGACGGTGTCGTAGACGAGCTCGGGGAAGTGGGCTCGGACCTCGCGCTCGACGTCCTGCCCCAGGCGCGTGCGGCCGTCGTGCATCGTGAGCAGCATGCCGGCCACCGTCAGCCGCGGGTTGAGCTCGCGCTGGATCAGCGAGAGCGTGTCGAGCAGGCCGGCAAGCCCCTCGAGCGCGAAGTACTCGGTCTGCACCGGCACGATCACGCGGTCGGCCGCAACCAGCGCGTTGACGGTCAGCGGGCCGAGTGCTGGAGGGCAGTCGAGCAGCGTCAGGTGAAAGCGCTCGCGCACCGCTCCTAGCGAGTCCCGCAATCGCGTCTCCGAGCTCTCCACCCGTGGCAGCTCGACGTTAGCGCCCGCCAGCTCAGTGACGGAGGGCACGATCGAGAGGCCCTCGATACCAGTGGCGGAGGCTGCCTCTTCGAGCGTCGCCTCGCCGAGCAGGCAGTCGTAGACGTTGGGACTCGCATCCCGAGGAAGGCCGAGGCCGACCGTGGCGTTGCACTGCGGG
This sequence comes from Solirubrobacterales bacterium, assembly GCA_038232575.1. Lineage (GTDB taxonomy): Bacteria > Actinomycetota > Thermoleophilia > Solirubrobacterales > Thermoleophilaceae > JACCZP01. Next base: position 10,329 of record JBBSNQ010000022.1, read on the forward strand.
TCGAGGTCGACGAGCAGCGTCTCGTGGCCCGCATCGGCGGCGCAGGCTGCCACGTTGACCGCCGTTGTCGTCTTTCCGACGCCGCCCTTCTGATTGGTTACGGCATAGATCGTGCCCATCGGGCTCAAAAGTAGCCAGGAGCGCGGTCAGATCGGCACTCAGGTCAGGCAAGCGGGCGCTTCGCGGCAGCACCCGGCCGACGAGGCAGGTGTGCGGGTGTCTCGGCGACCTTTCGATAGATGTGCAGGTGCCGGCTGTGGGCGCCCGCGAACGGAACGGCTCCCACCACCCGAGTGGGCGACATGCCGGCAAGCGCTGCGGCTGCCCGGCCTGCCTGCTCCTCCTCGGGGTCACGCGCCCCCTTCCACGCAACAAGCGACCCGCCGGGCCGGAGCAGCGGAGCCGCGTACTCGACAAGCAGCGCCAGCGACCCGAGTGCTCGCGCTGTCACCGCCTCGTAGCTCTCGCGACCGGCGCCCGCCGCCCACGACTCGGCACGGCAGGGCAGGACGCGGGCGTTCAGGGCTCCAGAGGCCTCGCGCAGGCGATCAATCACCGCCGCGCTCCGTTGCGAGGCTTCGATCAGGTCGACCTCGGCGGCAGGCAGGGCGATAGCGAGCACGAGGCCGGGGAAGCCCGCCCCCGAGCCGATGTCGGCCACGGTCCGCGCGCCGGCCAGCTCGGGCGCCTCGAGCCCAGAAAGACCGTCGGCCACGTGGCCGGTTACGGCATCCGCCGGCGCATGGATCGTCGTCGGTGGGCGGGGCTCTGCGGCCAGTGCGCAGAGCAGTCGCCGCAGTCGCTCGCCGCAGGCCCGAGCGAGCCCGTGGCGTCGGACGAGCTCCGCGAGCGTTTCACGTTCTACGCTCGCGCTCTCGCGCCCCGCATCAGACCGGGCTGACGACCAGCCGCCGTTCGGGGTCATCTCCCTCGCTGTGGGTCTCCACATCAACCCGGTCGCGCAGGTGCATGTGGGCGACCCGGCGCTCGTACGCGCTCATCGGCTCCATCTCCACGGCGCGCTCGAA
>JBBSNQ010000023.1:0-11329 GCA_038232575.1 Solirubrobacterales bacterium
CGCCGCGCCCTGCGAGCGCAGCAGGACAGCGCCGACCACCGAGTCGATGAAGAGCACGAGGATCGTCGGGCCGACGCCGATCGCCTGCCCCACCTGCACGATGACGTAGAGCTCCGCGAGCGGGACCACGATGAACAGCAGCACGAGCAGCAGGGGCATGGGGCCAGGCTACTAAGATGCACGGCATGCCAAGCGCCGAGATCGTCGAGGAGGCGCTCACCAACGTGATCGATCCGGAGCTCGGACTCGACTTCGTAGAGCTTGGCCTGATCTACGGGGTGGAGGTCGAGGACGAGGAGGTCTACGTAACCTTCACGCTCACCTCCCCGGGCTGCCCGATCGGCCCCCAGGTGAGCGAGCAGATCGAGGAGTACGTCGGCGAGCTCGACGGCGTATCGAAGGTCTTCCCGAAGATGGTCTTCACACCGCCCTGGACGCCCGAGCTGATGAGCGAAGAGGCAAAGTTCGCGCTCGGCTACTGAGCGCTCGCGATTAAGAGAGGCCGCCGCGGCTGGAAGCGCTCGCGGACTCGGCGGACGGCGCCGGACTAGACCGGCAGGGGGATATCCCAGATGAAGATGGCGGCGGCTGCACTGGCGGCCAGCGCGCCGACCGTGCCTGCGACGACGACTGCGATCCGGGCGCGGCGCGACCTGATCACGCTGCCGCGCGCTCGCTCGATGTAGTCGTGCACGCGAATCAGCAGCCGCTCGGCCCAGGCGAACTCGAGCGCCAGCATGGCCAGGCCGAGCGGGATGACGAGCGTTCCGGGCCCCGGCACCGGTCCCCACATGATCACGCCCGCCAGCGTGACGAGGATGCCCGCCATGGCGTAGCCGACGCGGTAAGGCCGCGAGCGGCCTCGGTGGCGCGCGCGCCTCTGGGCAAGCCGTAGCTGGAAGTCGCTCGGCGGGCGCTCCGTGAGCCGGTGCTCGACCAGTGGGCCCTCGCTCGGCGGTCGCTCGCTCGGCGGGCGCTTGTTTGGCGGGCCCTTGGTCGGTGCGCGGTCGGTCACGGAGCTCCGCCCTCGCCCGGCGCGCGCGGCTCGCCGTGCACGGGCCGTTCGCCTTCGCCGCTCCGCTCTCCGCCGCTGGCGCTGCCGCCCTGCTCGCCGCTGCCGCTCGCCTGACCGCCAGCGCCACTCTGCTCGCCACCGCTGCCCAGCCCGCTGATGGAACCCAGCTGGCTGGCGGCGGCCGCGATGGCGGCACCGGGTCCGTCACCGCCGCCGGGCTTGCCCTTGCCGTCGCGCCCGCTGCCGAGCAGCGGCTCGATCAGATCGAGCGGGAGCGGGAAGACGATCGTCGAGTTCTGGTTCACGCCGACCTCGACCAGCGTCTGCAGGTAGCGCAGCTGCAGCGTCGCCGGATTCTGGGTGATCACCTCGGCCGCCTGATAGAGCTTCTCGGCCGCCTGGAACTCGCCCTCGGCGTTGATCACCTTCGCCCGCCGCTCGCGCTCGGCCTCGGCCTGGCGCGCCATCGAGCGCTGCATCGCCTGCGGGATCTCGACGTCCTTGATCTCGACCGTCATCACCTTCACACCCCAGGGCTCGGTCTGCTCGTCGATGATCCGCTGCAGATCGTCGTTGAGGCGGTCGCGCTCGGCGAGCAGCGTGTCGAGCTCGGCCTTGCCGAGCACCGAGCGGAGCGTCGTCTGCGCGATCTGCGAGGTCGCCAGCAGGTAGTCCTCGACCGCGATGATCGCCTCGGTCGCCTCGACGATCCGGAAGTAGGCGACCGCGTTCACGCGCGCGGGCACGTTGTCGCGGGTGATCACCTCCTGCGGCGGGATGTTGAGCGTCACCGTCCGCAGGTCGACCTTGACCATGCGGTCGATGATCGGGATCAGCAGGATCAATCCCGGCCCCTTGGCTCCGATCAGCCGACCGAGCCGGAACACGACCCCGCGCTCGTACTCGCGCAGGATCCGGATCGCCGATGCGAGCACGATCGTCACGAAGAACCCGACGGCCACCACCACTGCCAGCACCACTGTCATCGTTCTGCCTCCTCGGTCTCGGTTGTCTGGTCGGTCTCGGTTGCCTGCTCGACGGGTCTCACGTGGAGCGTGAGCCCCTCGACCGACTCGACCTCGATCATCTCACCGGCATCAACCCGCTGCTCGGGCTCCGATACCTGGGCGCGCCAGAGCGCTCCCTGCACGAAGACCTGACCCACGGGGTCAAGCGGCGCGCGCACGGCGCCCAGTGCTCCCACAAGCTCCTCCCAGCCGGTGCGTGTCTGGCCGTGCTGTGCCTGGACTGCCTTCGAGATGGCGAACAAGGTGAAGCCGCCGAGCAGCGCACCCGCCGCGATCGCCGCCGGTACCGAGACCTCGAAGACCTCGGAGTCGGTGTCGAAGAGCAGCAGCCCGCCCGCGATCAGCGCGCCCACGCCCGCGCCCCCGAGGATGCCGTGGCTCAGAACCTGGGTCTCCGCGACGAACAGGCCGAGCCCGAGCAGCAGCAGCAGCACGCCGGCGAGCGTCACGGGCAGCTGGGAGGTTCCGTAGAGGCCGAGCAGCAGGGCGATCCCGCCGAGCGCGCCCGGTGCGATCGCCCCCGGGCTGAAGAGCTCGAGCGCCAGGCCCGCGAGGCCCCCGAGCAGCAGCAGGAACGCGACCGTGGGGTTGACGAGCACCTGCTGGACCTCATAGGCGAACGGCATCTCGTGCGACTCGATCGAGAGCCTGCGGGTATCGAGCTTGCCGGCCTTGGGGCCCTGGACCTGAAAGCCGTTCAGCTTCGAGAGCAGCTCGCGCTCGTTCGGGGCGATGACGTCGATCAGCTCGGCGTCGAGGGCGCGCTGGGCGGTCACGTTGGTGGCCTCGCGCACCATCCGCTCGGCGAGGTCGGGGTTGCGGCCGTGACCTTCGGCGAGCGCGCGCACGTAGGCCGCAGCGTCGTTACGGACCTTGCGTCCGAGCACCTCGTCCTGCTCGCCCGGTCCGATCTGGATCGGGGTAGCGGAGCCGATGTTCGTCTGCGGGGCCATCGCCGCGACGTCCGCCGCCTGCGCGATGAAGAGCCCGGCCGACGCCGCGCGCGCACCGTTGGGCGCGACGTAGACGACGACCGGCATCGGCGCCGCGATGATGTCCTTGACCATCGAGCGCATCGCCGTGTCGAGGCCGCCCGGGGTGTCGAGCTGGACTATCGCGAGCTGCGCATCCTGCGCCGCGGCATCCTCGAGCGCGGTTCCCAGCCAGCGCTCGGTCGCGGGGTCGATCGTCCCGGTCAGCTCGATCGAGTACGCGAGCTCCGGGGTTCGCTGCGCGAGCGCCGGTCCACCGAGCAGCAGGCCGAGGCCGGTGAGCAGGGCAAGCGCGGAGAGGACGAGCCGGGTTGTGCGGCGGCGAGGCGCTCGCGGCCGCCCCGGGCCGCGGGGCGGGATTCGCAGGACGGGTGCCGCGCGCCAGCTCATCGGTCTCCTAGGAGGAGTCCCCGGCCGCGGCGCCCGAGCCGCCGTTACGAGCCGCCTCGACGAGCTCGGCGAGCGAGTCCTCGAGCTCCTGGCCGAGTCGCTCGAGGTCGGGCAGCGCGTCGTAGTCGCCGAGCAGTCCGAACTCGACGCGCCCGTTGTAGCTCATGATCGCGATCGCGAGCGCGTGATTCTCGGGCAGAAAGGCGACGGGAACCAGCTGCTGAAGCTCGCGGCCGAGCAGGTACAGCGGCACCTGCGGGCCGGGCACGTTGGTCACGATCAGGTTGAACAGACGGGTCGAGAAGTTGATCCGCGAGGCCTGCGCGAGCAATGTCGGCGGCGCGAACTCGCCCGCACCGACGATCGCCTCGGCGCCGAGCGCCTGCTTTGACTCCTTCAGGTCGCCCATCTGCTCGATGACCGTGTGCAGACGCTCGACGGGGTCGTCGACGTAGACGGGCAGTCGCGCCCGCATGGCGGCGAGGCGGTTGCCGAGCGCTCCCTGCTGGTCTTCGGTGCGCAGCGAGACGGGCACCAGGGCGCGCAGCTCGAGCCCGGCGGTCTGGACCCCTCGCCGCTTCAGCCAGCGCGCGAGTGCGCCCGCGACGACCGCGAGCACCGCGTCGTTGACGGTCCCGCCGAGCGCGTCCTTGACCTCCTTGAAGTCCGCGAGCGCGGCGCCGGTCCAGGCCAGCCTGCGATGCGGGCCGATCTCGACGTTGAGCGGCGTCTCGGGCGCCGGGTTGAGCACCGCCCAAGCGAGCTCGCCCATGCCCTCGGCGACCTCGAGCGCCTCGTCGGCCGCCTGGCCCGGATTGCGGGCGGCCTCGAGCGTCCGCGCGCCGAGCCGGAGCGGCGCTCCTGCCAGCGAGCGCGCCCGGCCGAGGGCGAGCTCGGCCTCGGAGGGCTTGGCCGCCGGTCGCCAGGATCCGCCTCCGCCATCGGCCGCCCCCGATCCGTCGGCCTCGGGCGGGATCGGCGAGAAGTCGAACAGCACGCTCAGCAGGTCGGCGCCGCCGACCCCATCGACGAGCGCGTGATGGGCCTTGCTGATGATCGCCCAGCGGTTGGGATCGAGGCCCTTGACGAGCCAGTTCTCCCACAGCGGCTTGGTGCGGTCGAGCCCCTGCGAGAAGATGCGCGCGATCATAATGCGCAGCTGCTCGGTGGAGCCGGGCGCGGGGAGCGCCGTGTGGCGGACGTGGTACTCGAGCGAGAATGCCGGGTCGTCGATCCAGACCGGTCCGCCCAGCCGCAGCCTCGGCGTCGCGAGCCTCTGCCGGTAGCGCGGCACCTGATCGAGCCGCGAGCCGACCTGCGCCAGGTACTCCTCGTAGGCGGGCGCGGGCCCCTCGAACACCGTCAGCAGGCCGACGTGCATATGGGCCCCGCCGCGCTCTTGGTGCAGGAAGGAGGCGTCGAGCGCGCTCAGGCGGTCCTTGTGTGCGGTTCCCACGGGAGAACCTTAGCCCGCGGGGGGCAGCGAGCGCCGATCCGCCACAATCAGGTCCATGCGCCGCTCCACGATCGGCCTGCTGCTCGCCGCCGCCGCGATCTCGGTGGCCGCCGTCGTGCTGCTGAGCGCCAGCGGTGGCGTCACGGTCGGCGAGCGCTCGGAGGCGAAGGCCCCCGGCCCTTCGGCCGCGCAGGGCGCGCGTGTGAACCGCTTCAACGGAGCGCGCGCGTTCGCGCTGCTGCGGCGCCAGGTGGCGCTCGGCCCGCGTCCGGCGGGCTCCCCTGCCTCGCGCCGGCTCGCGGCTCAGCTCAAGCGGCTGCTGCCGCGCGGGCGCTACCAGCAGGTGCCCGGCGGCCTGCGCAACGTGATCGGGACCGTCCGCGGGCGCGATCCCCGGCGCGTGGTGGTCGTCGGCGCCCACTACGACACCAAGGACGCGCCTGGCTTCGTCGGCGCCAACGACGGCGCTTCGGGCACCGCCGCCGTCGTCGAGCTTGCGCGCTCGCTGCGGCCGCGCACGGTGCGCCCGACGGTCGTCTTCGCTCTCTTCGATGGCGAGGAGAGCCCGGCCGGCACGCCCGACAGCCAGTTCGCCGAGCGCGGGCTGCGGGGCAGCAGGGTCGCGGCCCGCGCCTACAAGGGAGCCGAGGCGATGATCCTGCTCGACTTCGTCGGCGACCGCGACCTGTCGATCCCGCGCGAGTCGAACTCGAGCGCACGCCTCTGGGGCAAGCTGCGCGCCGCCGCCCGGCGGGCCGGCACGATCCGCGCGTTCCCCGACCGCACCCAGGGCGGGATCCAGGACGACCACATCCCCTTCATCCGCGCCGGTGTGCCGGCGATCGACCTGATCGACTTCGACTTCGACTGCTTTCACAAGCGCTGCGACGATCTCTCCGCGGTTTCTGCACGCAGCCTCGACGCCGTGGGCGAGACCGTGGCCGAGCTGCTCCGTAGACTCTGAGGCGATGGCTGGGGCTCCCGAGAAGGTTCTGCTCGCCGCTCCGCGCGGCTACTGCGCCGGCGTCGATCGCGCCGTCGAGACCGTGGAGCGCGCGCTTGAGCGCTACGGGCCGCCGGTCTACGTGCGCAAGGAGATCGTGCACAACAAGCACGTCGTCGAGCAGCTCAGCCAGCGCGGTGCGATCTTCGTCGACCAGGAGACCGAGGTGCCGGAGGGGCAGACGGTTGTGTTCTCAGCCCACGGCGTCGCCCCGAGCGTGCACGCCAACGCCGAGGCGCGCGGCCTGGCGACGATCGATGCCACCTGCCCGCTCGTCACCAAGGTCCATGTCGAGGCACGCAAGTTCGCCGAGGAGGGCTACACGATCGTGCTGGTCGGCCACTCCGGGCACGAGGAGGTCGAGGGCACGATGGGCGAGGCGCCGGGCAGCATGGTGCTGATCGAGAGCGAGGCCGACGTCGATACGCTCGAGGTGGAGGACCCCGACCGCGTCGCCTATCTGACGCAGACCACGCTGTCCGTGGACGAGACGCGCGCGATCCTGCAGCGCCTGCGCGAGCGCTTCCCGAACATCACCGGACCGCGCACCGACGACATCTGCTACGCCACGACCAACCGCCAGATGGCCGTGCGCCAGATGGCCGGTGAGTGCAATCTCGTGCTCGTGATCGGATCGCGCAACTCCTCAAACTCGAACCGCCTCGTCGAGGTCGCGCGCGACCACGGCGCCGAGTCGCACCTGATCGACAACGAGACCCAGATCCAGCCACAGTGGATCGAGGGCAAGCGCGTCGTCGGCATCTCCTCGGGCGCGAGCGCCCCGGAGGAGCTCGTGCAGCGTGTCGTCGACTACTTCCGCGCGCGCGGGACCGAGGAGGTCGCGGAGTTCGACGTCGTCAAGGAGGACGTCCGCTTCATGCTCCCCAAGGAGATCAGGCAGCGGACGGCGGCGCCGGCGTGAACTGGAAGCCGTGCAGCCGCAGGCCGGGCGATTCGGCGATCACGCTCGCTCCGGTCTCGTAGACGCCGGCCGTCACCGCGCCCGATAGCACCGCGAACGCTCCGCCGCCGGTGAACGAGGCCGTGGCGCCCGCGCCCGCGTCCTCGGCCTCGATGTAGTCACGGCCGTCGCTCCAGTCGCGGATCAGCTCGACGCGCCCGCGGTCGCCCGGCAGCGCGATGTCGGCGGTCTGGGGCTCGAGCAGAGCATCGGGTGCGTCTTCGGGCCGCAGGGGATCCATCGGCGGGGGCGGAGTGAAGCCCTCGTCGACCTCGAGCAGGATCTCCTGCACGGCGAGCTCGCCCTCGCGGTAGTCGCCCTCGCCGTAGTGGACGTCGCGCAGCAGCCCGCCGCTATCGAAGAGGTAGCGGGCCGGCCAGCCGCGGTTGCCGTAGCGCCGCCAGACCTCGAAGCCGGGGTCGAGCAGGACCGGGTATGGGATCTCGAGCCGCCGCACCGCCGCGTTCACGAGGTCGGAATCGGCGCCGAAGGAGTACCCGGGGCAGTGCACGCCGATCACGCTCAGGCCGTGGCCCGCGTAGCGCTCGTGCCAGGCCGCGAGGTAGGGGAGGGTGCGCAGCGAGTTCACGCGCGCGAAGTCCCAGAACTCGACCAGCACTGCACCACCCGCGAGCAGTCTGTCCATGCTTGGAGGCGAGGGCACGCCCAGCCACGTGAGACCGGGCGGGAGCTCGGGTGCGCTGATGCGGGCCTCGGGCGGCGGACGCACGCTGGGGCAGGCTAGCTCGGGTCGCCGCTCGGCCCAGGGTTGGAGAGCCGGCGGGCGCTGCGGCTCGCGGGCGGGGAGGCGGCGGGAGCGGCGGGCTAGAGCCCCGCCAGCACGGCGAGCAGGCGCGGCGTGAAGTACACCTCGACCATCGAGGCGGCGATCAGAACGGGTGCGGCGAGCGTGACGGTGACGAGGGTGGCAGCCAGCAGCTCATTCCAGCGGCGTCGGCGGCTGGCGATCAGCCACGCGGCGAGCGGCAGGAACAGCGCCGTGAGCTCAGGAATCGCGTGCGGCGCGAGGCCGAGCAGGAGGACCAGCGGCGTCAGCCCGAGCTGGGCGGCGAGCGTCGAGGCGCCGATCCCGAGCGCGTAGGCCTGCGTCACGAGCGAGAACGTCGTCGCGGCGATGACGAACGCGATTGCCAGCGGACCCGCCTTCTCGTGGACCCAGCGCCAGAGCCCGCTGTGCCCCTTGGCAATCTCCGGCAGCGAGCTGCCCGCGATGAAGCCCGCGACGCAGGCGAAGCCGTGGAGCGCCAGCACGAGCCCGTTGCGGTAGAGGACGCCGCCCGCATCGCCGAGCGTCGCGGCCGACCTGTTGAGGCCCGGGATGTCGAATCCCGTCGGATCGGGCGTCGAGAGCACGGCGATCAGCCACACGATTGCCAGCAGGCCGAGCGTGACCGCGAGGCTTACGGCGAGCCAGAGCCCAATGACCTGCCCGGGCCTGCGGTTCCACGCCGCGAGCGTCGAGCGCGTCTCGCGCATGCCCTGCACGAGCGCGAGGTCGCTCATCGTCCTCGCTCGCTCGCGCGCATTCACCTCTCATCGGCAGATGAGCGCACGGCGTGAGCGTGCATCGCTCGAGCTCCCGGCGAGCGATTGCGGCAGCCCGGCGAGAGGTCCAGCGCGCAGAGCTGCGCTAAAGCTCCCTGGACATTTAGCCGAGACCGCTCTCATGACGCGCGCCTGTCTGCCCGGTCGGAGAAGGTTCGACGTCGCGCGCGCACTGCAGGCCGTCGTGCTCGCGGTGCTCGCCGCCTACATCGTCCAGACCGGGCTCGGGGTCGGCGGAGCCCAGATCGATGCCTTCTTCGCCGGCGGCGTGCGCACGGCGCTGCTGGTCGCCGCGGTCGGAGCCTGCCTAGCGCGCGTCGTGCTCGTCGCGAGCGAGCGCCTGCCGTGGCTGCTGCTCGCGCTCGGAGTCGCGGCGGCCGCGGGGGCGGACATCAGCGCTGCACCTCCGGTCGAGGGTGGGTCGCCCGGGGCGGGCGCGGTCGGCGATGCGCTGCGCCTGATGGTCTACCCGCTGAGCTATGTGGCCCTCGGGCTGCTGGCGCGGCCGCGCGTCGTACAGCTGAACTTCCTGCTCTGGTTGGACGGACTGATCGGAGCGCTCGCTCTGGCCGCACTCGGCGTCGCCTTCGTCGTCCCACAGCTGATCGCGCAGACGGGCGGCGATCCCGCGGCGGTGGTGGGCGGCCTGATCTACCCGCTCTGCGACCTCTTCCTGCTCTCGCTGGTGCTCGTGCTGTTCGCGTGCACCGGCTGGCGGCCCGGCCGTTCGCTCGGACTGGCGAGCGGGGGGCTGGCGCTGCTCGCCGTGGGCGACGCGGCGATGGTGTACGTGAACGCCACCGATGTAGCGCTCGAGCGGGCTGCCCTTGCGCTGCTCGCGCCCACCGCGCTGCTCCTGATCGCCCACGCGGCGTGGCAGCGCGAGCCCATCAGGCCGCAGGCTCCGCCCATGGGTTGGCGCGTGCTGATTCTGCCGGCGCTGTCTGCGTCGGCGGTGGTCGGACTGCTGCTCTCCGATCACTTCGAGCGCGTGCCGGACGCGGCCGTGGCGCTCTCGCTGGCGACTCTGATCGGCGTAACGGTGCGCGTTGTCATGACCTACGGTGAGAGCCAGCGCGCGCTCGGCGACGCTCGCGACACGGCGCTCGCCGACGAGCTCACGGGGCTGCGCAACAACCGTGGCTTCATGGAGGACCTGACGCGCGAGCTGCGTGCGGCGGAGCGGCATAAGCGGCCGCTGTGCGTTCTGCTGCTCGACGTCGACGGGCTCAAGCACGTGAACCATGCCGCCGGAGACCGGGGTGGCGACGATCTCCTGAGAGGGCTTGCGCACACTCTCCGGTCGGTCATGCGCGGCGGCGACGCCGCCTACCGGATCGGGGGCGATGAGTTCGCGGTCATGCTCACCGGCGAGCGCGCTTGGGCTGGGCTTCGGCTCAGCCAGCGCCTGCGCGCCAGCCTGCACGGAGATGGCGAGCGCGTCGTGCCCAGCGTCACGACCGGCATCGCGGCCACTGCCGGCCGCGTGACGAGGGACGCGCTGATGGCGCAGGCGGAGCTCGCGCTGCGCGAGGCCAAGGGCTCGCATCGCGGAGCGGTGATCTACTCGAAGGGACTCGATCGTGCTGGGCCGGAGCACGATCGCGGGGCGCCCGAGCATCACCTCAAGGTTCTCGCGACCGCGCTTGCCCGCGCCGTCGACGCCAAGGACTCCTACACCCGCAGCCATTCCGAGACGGTCGCCGAGAGTTGCGCGCTGATCGCCGACGAGCTCGAGCTTGAGCCGGCGCGAGTTGCCCGGCTGCGCCTGGCCGGGCTGCTGCACGACGTCGGCAAGATCGGCATCGACGATGCGATCCTGCGCAAGCCTGCCGAGCTGAGCGCGGGGGAGGCCGAGGCGATGAAGACGCATGTCACCGTGGGCCACGAGATCGTCAACGGAGCGGAGCTCACCCGCGAGGCCGACTGGATCCTCCACCACCACGAGCGCATGGACGGGCGCGGCTACCCGCACGGGCTCGCCGGCGAGCAGATCCCGCTCGAGTCGCGCGTGATCCACGTCGCCGACTCCTTCGAGGCGATGACCTCCGATCGCCCCTATCGCAAGGCGCGCGTGGAGGGCGACGCGATCGCCGAGCTCGAGCGCGGCGCCGGGTCGCACTTCGATCCCGACTGCGTCGCCGCTCTGCGGAGAGCGCTGACCGGTTCTTGGCGGCGGACGGCTCCGAGTCCGCCTGACGCTGACGAGCTGCACCAGCGCGCTTCGCGCGGCGAAGTGCGGAATGGGGGAGAGCCCAACGGCGTCGCTCCCGCTGCCGGATCCCACACCCAGGACGGCAAGTCCCGCGTAGTGCACGCCGCCTTCGGCGGCCGCTGAGCCGCCTCGGTCGCGCCGCCCGCCCGCCGCTCGCATAGCCTGTCCGGCAATGGCCGGCACCGCTCCGCGACCGATGGGCCCGCGGCCAGAGCCCGCGAGTCGCGGCAGGGCGGTGATCCGACGGCGAAGGGTCGCGCTCGTCGCCCTGCTCGGCGCCGCGGCCCTGGTAGTGATCACCTTGGTCTACGCCTGCGGAGACGACGACGCTGCCGGTCCGACGACGGGAGGAGCCGCGGCGGCCGAAGGAGAAGCCATGGAGGCCGGCTCTGAGGCCGGCGGCTCGGAGGCGAGCCGCCCTTCGATCGAGCGCCAGGTCGGCGAGCTGCTCGTGATCAGCTTCAACGGCGCCCCCGCGCCACCCTACGTCGGCGACGCCCTGGGCGCCGGGCGCGCGTCTGGCGCCGTCCTCTTCGAGCGCAACGTGAACGCGCGCGCGCAGGTGCGCGCGCTCAACCGCGAGCTCCAGCGCGATGCCGAGGGCCGCGCCCTGATCGCCGTCGACCAAGAGGGTGGATCGATTCGCACGCTGCCGTTCTCCTCGCCGCGGGAGGCGCAGTCGACGCTTGCGACCCCGGAGGCG
>JBBSNQ010000024.1:0-11291 GCA_038232575.1 Solirubrobacterales bacterium
CAGGCGGGATGGAACTCGACCTCGTCGATGCGATGCCCGAAGCGGTCGTGGGTGCAGAGCCTGGGCGGGTTCTCGTTGGCCTGGAAGCCGAGCACCCGCAGCGGCTCTCCGCCCCAGATCGCGCCGACCTCCGTTACGCGCTCGCGCGCCCAGCCGGCGCCCTCGCGCTCGAGCGCCTCGACGAGCGGCACGTTCTGCTCGAACAGGTTGTAGTCCTCGAGCGGGGGCGGCTGATTGGCCACCTCGTGGGTGATGAACGGCGCCTCGGGCTGCTCTACCTGCAGGGCCACGACTCGACTCCCAGCGGTTGCACGACTGTCTTGACGCTCATGATCGCAGGTGGAGGCGCGGCACTGCAAAGGGGGAGGCGGCGCGGTGGGCGTGTCTGCGAAGATGGGGCCATGGCCAAGCTTTCACGCGGAGACTCGTTCCCGGACGTCGCGCTCGAGTCGCCCGACGGCTCCAGGCAGCTGCGCGAGCTCTGGGAGCGCGGGCCGCTGGTGCTCGCGTTCGAGCGCCACTTCGGCTGACCGCACTGCCGCGAGCACCTTGCCCAGTTGGGCGAGGACCACGAGGAGATCCGCTCCTCCGGCGCCGAGGTCATCGGCGTGTTCCAGTACGAGGGACAGAAGGTCAAGAACTTCTGCCGCCAGCAGGGGGCGCCGTTCGAGTGCCTCGGCGATCCGAAGCTCGAGGGGTACTCGGCGCTCGGCCTCGGCAAGGGCTCGACGCGCGAGTACCTGGGCCCGCAGATGCTGAAGCGGACGATCGGCGCGATGGGCAAGGGACATATGGTCGGCAGCCCCCAGGGCGGCGACATCTCGCTGAGGCCGGGCACGTTCGTGGTCGGCCGCGACGGGAAGATCGTGCTCGCCCACTACAACGCGGACGCCGCCGACAACGCCTCCAGGGAGGCCGTGCTCGAGGCGGTCCGGGAGGCAGCGGAGCAGCCGGCAGCCTGAGCGGGGTCGCAGGTCGCAGGGGCGCCGGGCGGCACCGGCCGAACCCGGCTCTAGACGGCGGAGGCGGCCGATATCCTGCGTCGATGCAGGAGCGCGCCTTGACCGAGCGGTTGATCGGCTACGAGACCTGCTCGCAGGAGGGGATCCGCAGCGCCGCCGGCTTCATCAAGGGCTGGCTCGAGGCGCGCGACGTGGAGGTGACCGATGCCACCCACAACGACCGCCCTTATCTCGTGGCCTCGGTCGGTGCCGACCAGGGTCCGACGGTTGCCTTTCACGGCCACCTCGATGTCGTGCCGGCGCCTGCCGAGCAGTTCTCGCCGAGGCTCGAGGGCGACCGCTTGTTCGGACGCGGCGCCTACGACATGAAGGGCGGCCTGGCCGCGATGATGTGCGCGATCCGCGACCTGGCCGACCAGGGGCAGGTGCGAGCGCATTTTCTGTGCGTGGCCGACGAGGAGACCGAGCACGAGCGCAAGGCGACCGACCTGCTCGTCGAGCAGGGCTACGGGGGCGACTTCGCGATCACCGGTGAGCCGACCGACCTGCGCGTCGGCGTGCAGGCCAAGGGCGTGCTCGCCATGCGGGTCGAGGTGAGCGGCAAGGCCGCCCACGGATCGACCCCGTGGCTCGGCGACAACGCCGTGCTCAAGGCGATCGACATCTACCGCCGGATCGAGGCGCTGCCCTTCGCGCGCGAGTCCTCGGAGCTCTTCGACCGGCCTTCGATCAACCTCGGGCGGGTGCTCGGCGGCGACGCGCTCAACAAGGTCCCAGACCTATGCGTGATCGATGTCGACGTGCGCTACCTGCCCGGCCAGGATGCAGGGGAGATCCTCGCCGCGGTCGAACAGCTACCCGACGTGCGCGTCTCTGTGATCTTCCATCGCGTGCCGGCCACGGTCGAGCCGTCCAACCCGTTCGTGCAGACCCTCTCGGAGGTCGTCCGCGAGCACGCGCCCGGCGAGCGGATCTCGGTCGGCCGCCACGGCGCCTCCGACGCCATCTCCTTCCTCGAGGCCGGTGTGCCGGCGGTCGAGTTCGGCCCGTCGGGAGCCGGCCACCACGGGCCCGAGGAGTGGGTCTCCGTCTCCTCGCTCGAGCGCTACAAGAGCGCGCTGGTCGAGTTCGTGAACCTGCTCCCCAAGCGGTTGGTCGAGGAGCGAGTGCACATTGCCTGAGGTCTTCACACCGAACGGATTGTGGAAGCGGCTGCTCTTCGGGGCGATCCTGATCGTGGTCGCGTCGGCCTCGACGACGGCGCTGGCCGCCTTCCGCGAGGTCGACAAGCTGGTCGCGGCGTTTCAGCGGAGCCCGCCGCTCGACGTCGCCGGCGGCTTGGTTGACGCGGATCCGGGTGCGCCGCAGACGATTCTGCTGGTCGGGTCCGACAGGCGCCCGGCGGGCTCCGATCCCGCCGCCAAGGGCGAGCGCTCGGACACCCTGATACTCGTCCGGCTCGATCCGGCTCAGCACGGGACGGCGCTGATGTCGCTTCCCCGCGACCTCAGGGTGACCATCCCGGGGCATGGCGTGGACAAGCTCAACGAGGCCTACTCGATCGGCGGCAGCCAGCTCGCGCTCGAGACGATCAACGAGCTCACCGGACTGCGGATCAACCACGTGGTCGACGTCGACTTCAGCGGCTTCAAGGAGGCGGTCGACGCGGTCGGCTGCGTCTACACCGACATCGACCGGCGCTACTTCAACGATGTCTCCGGCCCGAGCGGCTACGCGACGATCGACGTACACGCCGGCTACCAGCGCCTCTGCAACCAGGATGCGCTCGACTACGTCCGCTACCGGCACGAGGACAACGACCTCGTCCGCGCTGCGCGCCAGCAGGCCTTCCTGCGCAGCGCCAAGCGCCAGATCGGGGTCGGCCGCCTAGTCGAGGATCGCGATCAGCTGATCCAGATATTCGGCCGCTTCACCCGATCGACGATCCGCTCTCGCTCCGAGGTCCTGCGCCTGCTCAAGCTCCTGATCGCCTCGGCCGGCAAGCCGATCACCGACATCCAGTTCGAGGGCAACATCGGCCCGCGCTTCGTCACCGCGAGCGAGGAGACGGTGCAGCGGCTGACAGAGCGCTTTCTCGGCATCGCCGAGGACACGCCGGCACCGAGGGAGGGCTCCGGGGGCGAGGGCTCGAGCTCCAAGCGGCCGTCGGACTCGTCGAAGTCCAAGTCATCCGGCAGCTCGCCGGCCGAGCTCAAGCTCGAGGACAGCTCCTCGCTCGGCCGCGACCAGGCCCTGCAGGCAAAGCGCGGCGGAACGAAGTTCCCCGTCTTCTATCCGGGTCTGCGCATCGAGAGCTCGGTCTTCGTCGGAGAGCCGAGCGTCTACGGGATCCGCACACCGGACGGGAGCGTGCGCAACGCCTACCGGATGGTCCTGAAGCGCAACGGGATCGGCGAGTACTACGGGCTCCAGGGGACGAACTGGATGGATCCGCCCGAGCTCAAGGACCCGTCCGAGGTGCGCTCGATCGACGGCCGCCGCTACGAGCTCTTCTACGACGGCGACGAGTTGCGCCTGATCGCGTGGCGCACGCCGCGCGGCGTCTACTGGATCTCGAACACGCTGCTCGAGTCGGTCTCCGAGAAGCAGATGATCGCGATCGCCCGGTCGGCGCGCGAG
The DNA here is from genome assembly GCA_038232575.1 of Solirubrobacterales bacterium. Classification (GTDB taxonomy): domain Bacteria; phylum Actinomycetota; class Thermoleophilia; order Solirubrobacterales; family Thermoleophilaceae; genus JACCZP01. The sequence continues at coordinate 3,603 of JBBSNQ010000024.1, forward strand.
CTCTAGGGTGGCCCGCCGCATGACACCTCCCGCGACCCGTCGCCGCCGTGGCTGAGCGCGAGCCGATCGGCGTTATCGGCGCGGGCTGGGTCGGGCTCGTGACCGCGACCTGCCTGGCCGAGCTCGGCCATGAGGTGGTCTGCCGGGACATCGTCGCGGAGAAGGTCGAAGCGCTCGGCCGGGGCGAGCTGCCGATCCACGAACCGGGCCTCGACGAGCTGCTCGCGCGTAATCGCGAGCGGCTGCGCTTCACGACCGACATGGCCGAGCTGAGAGAGCACGCGAGCCTGCTCTTCTGCTGCGTCGACACCCCGCCGACGTACTCGGGCGATGCCGACCTGTCGCGTGTCGAGCGGGTGCTCGAGGAGCTCGGGCCCTCGCGCGACCACGCGCTCGTCATGAAGAGCACGGTGCCGGTGGGCACCGGCCGCTCGATCGCGCGGCGCTCGGGCGAGCTCGGCTACGTCTCCAATCCCGAGTTCCTGCGCGAGGGAACGGCGGTCGAGGACTTCCTCCACCCCGAGCGCGTCGTCGTCGGCACCGGGCCGGAGTCGGCCGCCTTCGGTGAGCGCGTGGAGGCTCTGTACCTGCCGCTCGAGACCACGGTGGTCCGGACGGACGTCGCCAGCGCGGAGATGATCAAGCTCGCCTCCAACGCCTTCCTCGCGACCAAGATCTCGTTCATCAACGAGATCGCCAACGTCTCGGAGGAGCTCGGCGCCGACGTCGTCGAGGTCGCCCGCGGCATGGGCCTCGACTCGCGCATCGGCCCGAAGTTCCTGCAGGCGGGGATCGGCTACGGCGGCTCATGCCTCGCCGGAGAGGAGACCGTGCTGGCGCGACGCGGCGGTTGCACCTGGCTAGCCCCGCTCGAGGCGCTCTTCGACCAGCTGCGGGAGGAGCACCGGGCGGATCGCGGGGCGACGGTGATCGAGCCTGAGGGGCTCGAGGTCCTGTCGTGGCGCGAGCAGACGGTGGCGCCCGAGTTCCTGCCCGTAGCCGCGGCGACGCGACGCCCCTTCGAAGGCGACCTCCTCGAGGTGCGGACGAAGATGGGGCGCCGCCTGCGTTGCACGCCCGATCATCCGTTCGTCGTGTCCGATGGCGACGGCGGAGCGCCCGCGGTCAAGCTCGCCCGCGAGTTGACGGCGGACGACTGGCTGCCGATTGCGCAGGGCTCCGCGTCGATGACTTCGACAGCGAGCGATGCGCGCGAGCTTGACGCCCCGACGCTCGATTCCTCGGAGCTCGACCCTTGCGAGCTCGGCGCCTCAAAGCTCGACACCGGCGAGCTCGACACGCTCACCGCAGTGAGATCCGGACAGGTGGACGCGGACGACGTGATCGTCAGGCCGGTTCCGGCTCAGCTCGCGGCCGTCGGCGAGGCGTCTGCCGACGAGCGCGCTATCGCGCTAGCCCATCCGCGTGGGCCTACCGTGCGGACCCACGACATCCTCCGCAGCGGCGCGCTGCGGTTGGAGGAGGCCCGCCGACTCGGCCTGTCGCTCGAGGGCGCCACGCTCGGCACGGCTCGCAACGGCACCTACGTTCCCTCGGCGATTGAGGCCGACGAGGCGTTCTGGCGGGTAGTCGGTCTCTACCTCGCCGAAGGGCACTGCTCCGTCGAGGTCACGGAGCGTGGCGTGCGGCACCGCCTGCAGTGGTCCTTCCACCCTTCGAAGGAGGCGCACCTCGTCCGCGAGGTGGCGGACTACTGGAAGCGATACGGAGTCAAGGCGACCGTCTCGCAGAGACCCACGACCAAGGCCGTCGTCGTCTCCTCGCGGTTGCTCGCGCGCTGGTGGACCGAGTGCCTCGGACTTGGGCGCAACTGCTACGAGCAGCGCATCCCGGACCTGGCTTGGCGCCAGCCGCTCGCTCTGCGCCGCGCCCTGCTCGCCGGCCTGTGGCTGGGCGATGGCTCATGGTCCTACGTCGCCGGTGGCCCGAGCGTGGTGCTCGAGTGGGGGACGGCCAGCCGCGAGCTAGCCGACGGCGTGCTGCGCATGCTCGGCGACCTGGGCATCGTCGCCCGCCTCAAGGTTGGCCGCACCGCGAAGTCAACGGTCGACAACTACTGGCTCGTGATCGCGGGCGCCGCCCAGGTCGAGCGGGCGCTGTTCCTCGTGGACGAGCGCGAGCGCGATCGCGTGCGGGCATCGCTTGCCCGCCAGCACAAGCGCATCGCACCGACGGGCTATCGACGGGACGCACAGGGCAGCGCTTGGGCACGCGTTACGGGCACCAGGGACGTTCCCTCGCCTGGTGCTGTCTACTCGCTCGAGGTGCCCGGCGCGGAGACGTTCGTGACGACGGGCGGGCTCGTCACGCACAACTGCTTTCCAAAGGATGTCTCGGCGCTGAAGCAGCTCGCCGGCAACTCGGGCTACCACTTCCAGCTGCTGACCGCGGTGATCGAGGTCAACGAGCTGCAGAAGCGCCGTACCATCGGCAAGCTGCAGAAGCACCTCGGGCCGCTCGTCGGCAAGCAGATCGCGCTGCTGGGCGTGGCGTTCAAGCCGAGCACCGACGACGTCCGCGAGGCGACCGCGCTCGTGCTGGCCGCTCGCCTGCAGGCCGAGGGCGCCGACGTGCGGGTCTACGACCCGGTCGCCTCCGCGAACGCGATCGACATGCTCGGCGGCGCGCAGATCTGCGAGAGCGCCCTCGACGCGCTCGATGGCGCCGACGCGGCGGTGCTCGTGACCGAGTGGCCGGAGTTCCGCGAGCTCGACTGGGCGGGGCAGGCCAAGCAGCGCATGCGCACCGCGCTCGTCGTCGACGGACGCAACTTCCTCGACCCCTCGGCGCTCACCGACGCCGGCTTCTCCTACGAGGGCGTCGGCCGTTAGGCACCGCCGAGCAGGCGCGGCCGTGGAATCGATCGCTCAGCGCGGCTCGCACAGGAGCGTCGCCGCCGGCCTCGCCCCTGCGGCGCAACCGGTCGCCTAGCCGTGCAGGCGCTTGTCCTCGCGGGCGGCGAGGGCACGCGGCTCAGGCCGCTCACGCTCAGCGTCCCCAAGGCGGTAATGCCGCTCGCTGGACGGCCGTTCCTCTCGTTCATGCTCGATTGGCTCGCCCGCCACGGCGTCGCCGAGGCGATTCTCTCGTGCGGGTTCCTCTCGGAGGCCGTGGCGCGCACGCTCGGTGACTCGTACGGCGGCATGCGCCTGCGGTACCTGATCGAGCCCGAGCCGCTCGGCACCGCCGGCCCGCTGCGGCTCGCCGCCGACAGCGGCATGCTCGAAGGCCGGCTGTTCGTGCTGAACGGCGACGTGCTGACCGACATCGATCTGAGCGCCCAGCTCGCGAGCCACGAGGCGACTGGGGCGGCGGCGACGCTTGCTCTCATCCCGGTCGAGGACACGTCGAGCTACGGGGTCGTCCCGAGCGAGGACAGCGGCCGCGTGCAGGCATTCCTCGAGAAGTCAGCCGGACCCGCGCCGACCAACCGCATCAACGCCGGCGCCTACGTGGTCGAGCGTGCGCTCGTCGAGCGGATACCCCCGGGCCGGCCCGTCTCCTTCGAGCGCGAGGTGTTCCCCAAGCTGGTGGAGGATGGAACGCTCTACGGCTTCGCCGCCGAGGGCTACTGGCTCGACATCGGGACTCCGGAGCGCTACCTGGAGGGGACCTACGATCTGCTGCGCGGCCGTGTCGCGAGCTCGCTGACCGAGCGCGACTCGAGCGGCTCGCTCGTGGACGAGTCGGCCGTGGTCGCGACCGGCCACGTCGGCAGCCTCTCGGTGATCGGGGCCGGATCGACGCTCGGGGAGGGATCGGCCGTCGATCGATCGGTCCTCCACGAGCGCGTCTCGGTCGGCTCGGGCTGCCGCATCTCCGAGAGCGTGCTGGCCGACGAGGTCGTGGTCGGCGACCGTGCCCAGATCGGCCCGGATGCGGTGGTCGGTCGCGCGGCCGAGGTGGCTCCGGGTGCGATCGTCGAGCGCGGCGCGCGCATCGCTCCGGGCGAGCGCGTACGGGAGGGCCCATAATCCCCCCGATGACCGCGAGCTCCCGCCCGAGCAGCGCCGCGCCGAGCCTCGAGCTATCGGGCGCGGCGGTCCGGGCCGTCGACGCCGACGACATGGCGAACGACGTGCTCGAGCAGCCGGCGCAGCTGGCCGACGCGCTCTGGCGAGTCGAGTCCGCCGACATCGCCGAGCGCGAGGCGCCGGACGGCCTGGTCGTGTGCGGCATGGGCGGATCCGGCATTGGCGCGCGGCTCGCCGCCGCGGTGAGCGGCAGCCGTGCGCGCCGACCGGTGCGCAGCGTCCAGGACTACGCGCCCGAGCCCTGGGTCGGCCCGGGCTCGCTGGTGCTGTGCTCGAGCTACTCCGGGGAGACCGAGGAGGTGCTCTCGTGCTTCGAGGCGGCCGGAGCGGCGGGTGCCCGGCGCGTCGTGCTGACGACCGGCGGCCGGCTCGCTGCCGCGGCGCGCGAGGAGGGCGTGCCGGTCATCGGCGTCCCGGCGGGCTTCCAGCCGCGCGCGGCGGTCATCTACATGACGGTCGCGGTGCTCGAGTGCGCGGCCCTCTGCGGCGCGATTGCGCCGCTGCGCGAGGAGATCGAGGGGGCGGCTGGGCTGCTCGGCGACCTGGTCGCCGAGTGGGGCCCCGACTCCCCGCACGACTCAGAGGCAAAGGCGCTCGCCATGCGCCTGAACGGTGCGCTGCCGGTCGTGTACGGATCCCAGCCGACGGTCGCGGCGGCGATGCGCTGGAAGACGCAGATCAACGAGAACGCCAAGCTGCCGGCGTTCTGGTCCGCGCTGCCGGAGGCCGACCACAACGAGCTCTGCGGCTACGAGGGTGCGGCGGGACTCGCTCCGCTGTACCCGGTCTTTCTCGAGGAGCCGGCTCAGCATCGGCGCATACGTGACCGTGTGGAGCTGACCGCCGAGGTTGCCGCCGAGGGCGCGGCGGGCATCGCCCGCGTGAGCGCTCGTGGCGAGTCCGCCGCCGAGCGTGTGCTCTCGCTGGTGTTGCTCGGGGACCTCGTATCGCTCTACCTGGCCGTGCTCGGAGGCAAGGATCCGACGCCGGTCGAGGCGCTCGATCGCTTCAAGGCCCAGCTGCGATGAAGGCGATGGTGCTGGCGGCGGGCCTCGGAACCCGCCTCAAGCCGATCACGTTCGAGCTGCCGAAGCCGATGGTGCCGGTGCTCGACCGGCCCGTGATGGCGCACATCCTCGACCTGCTCTCGGGGCAGGGCTTCGACGAGCTGGTTGCGAACCTGCACTGGTTCCCCGACGAGATCCGCGACTACTTCGGCGACGCGTTCGAGTACCGCTACGAGGAGGAGCTGCTCGGCACCGCAGGCGGGGTGCGCAACGTGGCCGACTTCTTCGGCGACGAGCCGGTCGTGATCGTCTCGGGCGACGCGCTCACCGACATCGACCTGAACGCGCTCGTCGAACGCCACCAGGGCGCCGGCGGAATCGCGACGCTGACCGTCAAGCGAGTGGTCGAGACGCGCGAGTTCGGCGTGGTGATCCACGACGAGGACGGGCGCATCCAGGGCTTCCAGGAGAAGCCCGAGCCCGAGGAGGCGCTCTCCGACCTCGCCAACTGCGGCATCTACTGCTTCAGCCCCGAGATCTTCGACTACTTCCCCGACGCCGATCCGGTCGACTGGGCCAAGGACGTCTTCCCGGTCCTGCTCGATAACGACGTGCCCTTCCACGTCCACGAGACCGACGCCTACTGGAACGACGTCGGCTCGCTCGAGGAGCTACGCCAGGGGACCTTCGACGCGCTCGAGGGCAGGCTCAAGGTCGAGCGGCCCGGCAGCGAGCGCGAGCAGGGCGTGATCGTGGGGGAGGGCACCGAGCTCGGCGACCTCGAGCAGCTCGATGCGCCGGTCTGGATCGGCGGCAACTGCCGCATCGGCGACGGCGTGCGCCTGATGGGGCCGGTCGTGATCGGCGACGGCGCAGAGATCGGCGCGGGGGCGTCGTTGCGCGACTCGATCGTCTTTCCCGGCACCGAGGTGCCCGGCGACTCGATCATGATCGGCGCCATCCACGGGCACGCGGGCGTCGTCGCGAGCCTCAGACCGCGGCCGTAGGCTCGCGAGCACCGCGCCCTCGCGTCAGCGCCGCGCCACGAGCCCCTCGTACAGCGGCATGAAGCGGTCGGCGTCGGGGCCGACGGTGAGATGGATCGCGCCCGGCTCGTAGACCCAGTCGATCACGTCCAGCGTCTTGAGCCGATCGAGCACGTAGATGAAGGCTCGCTCCTGGCGCTTCGAGCGGAAGTCGCGCGCGATGTCGATCGCGTAGCCCGTCGTGTGCAGCGAGAAGGACCGCGTGGCCTGGGAGTTGGTGCGGACGAGCTCGCGCTTATAGGGCTCGTCGCGGACGGTGCTCGTCACGCGCAGCGTCCCGCCGCCGGCGATCAGGCGCGTCTCCTTGGCGATGTAGAGCAGCCCGGCGAGCGCCTCCGGGCGCAGTCCCTGGTAGAGCCGCGGCGACTCCCCGAGCCGCCGGGCGAGCGCGCCCATCCTTGAGTCGACCGTGTAGCCGAGGCGCCGCGGCCGGTCGGGCAGGCGCGCTAGATCGCCGTCGTCGTAGGCGTCGCGCAGCTCGTCGGCGTCCTCGAACGGCGGGTTGTCCTGCTCGGGCCGGAGCACCTCCTCCGCGCTCGCCTTCGCCAGCTGCAGCCTGTTGCGGCGCCGCAGCTCATCGCGGTCCTCGGCGTAGAGCTCCATGATCTCGCGCGAGGCCTCGAGCCTGAAGAGGTAGGTTCGGGAGTCATCGCCCAGGCTGAGCAGCTTGCGGTAGGTGCGCGGATTGCGCAGCGGCGAGGAGTCGAAGTAGAGGCGCGGGTAGGAGAGCTCGTAGGCGTCAACCGTCCCGCGCGTTGTGCGCCGCGGGCGACGCGGCGCGATGTAGGTCTCGATCACTCCGCCGAGGTTGCCGATCCCCATGTGGTAGGAGGCGGCGGCGAGCCCCTCGAGCCCGAAGCGCCGCTCGCCGATCTCGAGGTAGCGGGCGGCCCCGTCGAGCGCACGGCGCGGGTCGAAGCGCTCGTCGACGCGGCTGCGCTCCCTACGGAGCCGGGTCATGCGCCGGGCGGCCTTGCGCCTGCGCTTGCGCGTCTTCGCCTCGCGCGCGCGCCGGCGGTCGCGCTCGATGCGCCGCGTGAGGGTCTTGCTGCGTTCGAGGTCGACCGACATGCCGAGCAGCGAGGTCGCGGTGCCAGGCAGGATCTGCGCCAGACCGGCGGCGCTCTCGGGATCGGGGCCCGCGATGATCTCGGGCCGGCCCGCGCTCTCGAGGAAGACGAGCGCCGTCAGCGTCTCGGCGTCGACATCGTGGCGCTCGGCGGCCTCCTCGATCAGGTCGCGGAAGCGCAAGGTGCGCCTCGCGCTCGCCTCTACGCCGCCGGGGCTCTTGGCGTAGAGGACGTGCGCGTTGCCGCGGGCGCCGCGCTCGAGGAAGTCGTCTGCGTCGCCGATCTCGAAGGCGAACGGCTCGAAGGCGTCGATCTCCGCGCGCGTGATGCCGGCTCCTTGGCCGAGCTCGGGCAGCTGGGGTCCGGCGAGCCAGGCCCTGACGGCGAAGATCGCGGCGGCCGCCAGCGCGATCGCGACGAGCACGACGATGACGGTGCGCAGATGGGATGGCCGGTCGCTCACGTGGAGAGCCGAGCGGTCATGGGGAGCCAGCGCTCATGGGGAGCCGAG
>JBBSNQ010000025.1:0-11235 GCA_038232575.1 Solirubrobacterales bacterium
AGATCGGCTGCCCCGTCATCGGCATCAACGACTCCGGCGGCGCGCGCATCCAGGAGGGCGTCGTCTCGCTCGGCGCCTACGGCGACGTCTTCGTCCGCAATGTCCAGTGCTCGGGCGTGATCCCGCAGATCTCGCTGATCATGGGTCCGTGCGCCGGCGGCGCCGTCTACTCGCCGGCCATGACCGACTTCATCTTCATGGTGCAGGAGACCTCGCACATGTTCATCACGGGGCCGGACGTGATCAAGACCGTGACCGGCGAGGAGACGACGTTCGAGGATCTCGGCGGAGCGCTCAGCCACAACACCGAGTCGGGCGTCGCCCACTTCGCCTCCGAGGACGAGGACGCCTGCCTCGAGGACACGCGCTACCTGATGTCGTTCCTGCCCCAGAACAACCTCGAGCTGCCGCCGCGCGTCGATACCGGCGACGACCCCGAGCGCGAGGACTCGGAGCTCGACCGGATCGTCCCCGACAGCCCCAACAAGCCCTACGACATGCGCGATGTCGTGCGGCCGATCGTCGACAACGGCGACTTCTTCGAGGTCCACGAGCGCTACGCGACCAACCTGATCGTCGGCCTCGCGCGGCTCGACGGGAACCCGATCGGGATCGTCGGCAACCAGCCCTCGCAGCTCGCCGGCGTGCTCGACATCGACGCCTCGGTCAAGGGCGCGCGCTTCGTGCGCTTCTGCGACGCGTTCAACATCCCGCTCGTCACCTTCACCGACGTGCCCGGCTTCCTGCCCGGCACGAGCCAGGAGTGGGGCGGCATCATCCGCCACGGGGCGAAGCTCCTGTACGCGTTCACCGAGGCGACTGTGCCGAAGGTCACCGTCGTCACGCGCAAGGCCTACGGCGGCGCCTACGACGTCATGAACTCGAAGCACATGCTCGCCGACTTCAACTTCGCCTGGCCCTCGGCCGAGGTCGCGGTGATGGGGCCCGAGGGCGCGGTGAACATCATCCATCGGCGCGACATCGCGAGCTCACCGACCCCCGAGCAGCGCCGCCAGCGCCTGATCGACGACTACAAGGCGCGCTTCGCGAACCCCTACTCCGCCGCCGAGCGCGGCTACATCGACGACGTGATCATCCCCCACCAGACGCGCCCGCGGCTGATCAGGGCGCTTAACACGCTGCGCACCAAGCGCGTCGAGCGCCCGAAGCGCAAGCACGGCAACATCCCGCTGTAGGGCAGGGCGCCTGCTCGCTGAGCCGGCTAGAGCTCCACGACCTGGGCCTTGATCGCGCCCACGCGGTGGGCCTCGAGGACCGCGTGGCAGATCGCGAGATCCTGGATCGCGAGGCCGGTCGAGTCGAACAAAGTGACGGCGCCCTCGCTCGGACGACCCCGAGCGACGCCCGTGAGCACCGCCCCGAGCTCGGTCACGTCCTCGCGGCGCACGCGCCCGGCCGCGACCGCCCCGCTCAGCTCGCCGCCGTGGCACGCCTGCTCCCACTCGTCGCAGAAGAGCGAGCAGCGGGCGACGGCCTCGATCTCCGCCTCCGCCTTGCCGGGCGCATCGGCGCCGAGCAGCGAGAGATGGGCGCCCGGCCGCAGATCGGAAGCTCCCACGACGGGCTCGTGGCCCGGCGTCACGCACGTGACGACGTCGCAGGCAAGCGCGTCCTCGCGGCTGCCGGCCTCCCAGCCGAGCTCACCCGCGAGCGCTCCGGCGGCGTCGGGATCGGGGTCGAAGCAGATGCCCGGGCCGTACTCCGAGACGGCGAGGCAGCGAGCCGCCCACGAGCCGTGCAGGCCGCAGCCGAGGATCCCGACCGATGCCGCGCTCTCGCGCGCGAGCTCCTGCGCCGCGACCGCGGCGACCGCTCCCGTGCGCAGCGCGGTGACCGCGCGCGCGTCGAGCAGCGCCAGCGGCTCGCCATCCTCGACGCTCGAGACGCAGACGAGCCCGGTCACAACCGGTAGATCCCTGGCCGCGTTCGACGGAAACGACGTCACCCACTTGAGGATCGCGAGACCCCCTCCCCGCGCCGGCATCGCGCGGAAGTCGCCGTTAGGAGGGGCGTCGAGGTAGACCTTCGGCGGCATCGTCCACTCCCCGGCCGCGTGCCGCAGGAAGCCCTCGCGCACCCGATCGATCGCCTCCGTCACCTGGACGGCCGCGAGCACGGCGGCTCGATCGAAGACGGGAAGCTCAGCCATGCGTCGAGCGACGATAGCCTGCGCCCTCAGTGAGCCGGAATGGACACGGGCACCACGGCCGACCGCGCATCGAGCTGCTCCACGCGAGCGCCAGCCCCGACGAGGCTGCCGCGATCGCCGCGGCGATCGAGCAGTTCCTCCACGACACAGCCCCGCCGCCTTCGACGCCGGCCAGGTCGCAGAGCCCGTGGCTGCGAGCGGGGCTGCTCGAGAACGCCGGGCCCGGCGGCAGCGCCCCGGCACGGTGGGGCGACCCCGAGGCCTGGGGCTGAGGCTGCCCGGCCGAGGCGGCTCCTTCGAGTTCGAGAGAACCGGGGCGCGCTCTCCTGTCACCGGCGTGCTTGCCCTGTTACGCCGCCGGCACACTCAGCGATTGCCCCACAGGCGCTGGGTTGTCTAGGTCCCGCATGGCGAGACGCTGACAACCCACCTCGAAAGCACTGTTACGGGATCGTCAGCGAGGGTTACAACGCTGTGACCCACCGAGGATGAGCCGCCCCCTCCCACCCGTTGTGTCCGCCAGGGGGCAGGGTCCCCGGCTTGCGAGCGGACCTGCTCTAGATGGCGAACCCCAGCACGTTCCGAACGCCGGGCCCGGTTCCAGCGCCGGCACGATGAGGCGACTCCAAGGGCTTGGGGTGGGCGACCGAGGCCTGGTGGGGTGGGCGACCGAGGCCTGGTGAGCTGAGTGCCTCGCTGGGGCCGAGGCCCCGCGGCTACAAACCGCCCTGCGAGGGCACGCGGGCACGCACTCGCCGGCCATCGAGCGTTCCGCTCAGCGCATAGCCGCGGCGGGTGCTCCTCACCCTCAGCCGGCCCGTGGCCGGCGCGCCGCCCGTGATCCGCACGCGGCCGGCGAGCTTGAGGTCCCCGTCGAGCCGGAGCGTGCCGCTCACGCGCACGCCCGGCACGTAGACGACGCCGAACAGCTTCAGGACCACGCTGAAGTCATCGCCCGGCCCAAGCACGCTGGCCGGATCAAGCCCCTCGACCTTGAAACGGAAGCGTCCGGCGCGCAGGCCGCCCCCGCGCACGACGCTCGAGCTGCCCGCCGAGCCACTCGCGAGCAGGAGGCCGAGGCTGACGTCGTCGATCGTGCGCCCGACCGCCGTCAACGTGCGGGCGCGCTTGCCGCTCGCACCTCCGGCCGGCGGCACCTCCGCGATCGAGGCGGGCGCGATCGGCACGGGCCTGCCGAGCGGAGTGACGTCCGAGCAGCGAGCTCCCGCATTCTGGCCGGCGAAGAAGAGCCGCAGGGCGCGCCGGCTGCAGCGCCCGATGTCCGTGCCGAGCACCGAGTGCCCGAGCGTCGGCTGTAACACGAGCGTGCCGCTCGGCAGCCGGGCGACGACGCGCTGAGCCTCCTCGAGCGGAGTGCGCAGATCCTGGCCACCGCTCAGGATCAGCGTCGGAGCCGCCGTCAGCGCCCCTTCTGGCGGCGCGAGCGGAGCGGCAGGCCGGCCCGAGTGGGGCCAGCGGACGCAGAGGTCGAGGATGCTGGTCTCGAGCGCGGTCTCCCGGTCGAACGGGAAGAGCGCGCTGTCGGGCAGCGCATCGACGCGCTCGCGGGTCTGCGCGCGGCGCTCGGCGGGCGAGGCGTTCGGGTCGTAGGGAAGCGGTCCCTCGTGGCAGACGGTCGCGACGAAGAGCGCGGTGCTGAAGAGCGCCGGCGAGGAGCCCGGATCGTCGGGCGAGGACTCCGCGGTTGAGGTCACGAGCCTGAGGATCGGCGCCAGGTCGCCGCGCAGCGCCGACTGGACGGCGGCCGGGAAGAGCAGACGCAGCTGCGGGGCAGCGTCGGCCGCGACCAGGAAGGAGTAGAGCCCGACGCGGTCGAGCGTGGCGGGCCGCCGGCGCCCGTCGGGTCCCACCACGTAGCCCGCGCCGAGGCTGGCGATGGCGGAGATGAGCGACGAGAGGTCGGCGGCGGGGTCCTGGGTGATCCCCTGGCAGCCGCCGGCCGTGGCGCAGAGGCCGCGGAGCACGCGCGGCACTGCGGCGAAGGTCTCGAGTCTGAACGGGCTCGGGCCGTCGGGCTCGACGGTCGAGTCGAGGACGAGCCGCTCGACATGCTGGGGGTAGCGCTCGGCGTAGGCAAGCGCGACCTTGGTCCCGTAGGAGACGCCGACCAGCGCGATCCGCTCGATCCCGATCTCGCGCCGCACGGCCTCGATGTCCTCGACCGTGTCGCTGGTCGTGTAGAACGCGCGCCGCGGGCCGAGCTGCGCGGCGCAGCCGGCGATCGCCGCCCCGACCCGCTCCACCTCGGGCATGCCCGTCTCGGGGGCGAGCTCGCGCTCGAGCACGGGGCAGCGCAGAACACCGGAGCGGCCGGTCCCGCGCTGGTCGAAGACGATCAGATCACGACTGCCGAGCGCCGGCCGCAACAGCGTGGCAAACGCCTGCGTGAAGGGGGAGGCCGCCTGGCCCGGGCCGCCCGCGAGCGCGAACACCGCTCCCGAGCGGCGACGCCCGAGCGCCCGCACGCGCTCGACGTGCAGCGGTATCGAGCCGCCCACCGCGCCCGAGCGGTCGATCGGCACCGGGACGGTGGCGCAGCCCACGCCGCCTCCGCCCCTGCACGGCTTGAAGCTCGCAGCCGAGGCGCTGGGCGCAAACGCGCCGGCGACAAACGGCCCGGCCGCGGCCAGCGCCACGACGAAGACAGCCAGCCGATGCACGGCCCGTATTGTGACGGATGCCCCCGTCGGACGCGCCGAGTGGCTGCACGGCGTCCGGCGATACGCCACGCGATTCGCCGTACGCAGCGTTCGGCTAGCGCGCGGCGCCGGGACCGCCCGTCACTAATCTTCCGCCGCGTGTTCTCCAAGGTGCTGATCGCCAACCGCGGCGAGATCGCGATCAGGATCATGCGCGCGCTCGAGGAGCTCGGGGTCGGCACCGTGGCCGTCTACTCCGAGCCCGACCGCGACGCCCCGCACACCCGCCGTGCCGACGAGGCCTACCTGCTCGGCGGCGGGCCGGCGACCGAGAGCTACCTCGCCACCGACAAGATCCTCGACGCGGCGCAGCGGGCCGGTGCCGAGGCGATCCATCCCGGCTACGGCTTCCTAGCGGAGAACGCCGACTTCGCGCGCAGGTGCTCCGAGGCGGGGGTGGAGTTCATCGGACCGCCCGCCGAGGCGATCGAGGCGATGGGGTCGAAGACGCGCGCGCGGGAGCTGATGCGCGACGCCGGCGTGCCGATCGTCCCCGGTACCACCGACCCCGTCGAGTCGGTCGAGGCGGCGCGCAAGCTGATCGACGAGGAGATCGGCTATCCGATCGCGGTCAAGGCGGCGGGCGGCGGCGGCGGCAAGGGCTTCCGCGTCGCGGAGTCCGAGGACGAGCTCGAGCAGGCCTTCGAGGGCGCGGCGCGCGAAGGCGAGAAGTTCTTCTCCGACGCCACCGTCTACCTCGAGCGCTACCTGCCGGACCCGCGCCACGTCGAGGTGCAGGTGCTCGCCGACGGCCACGGCAACGTCATCCACCTCGGCGAGCGCGACTGCTCGATCCAGCGCCGCCACCAGAAGCTGATCGAGGAGAGCCCGGCCCCGAGCGTCGACGAGGCGCTGCGCGAGCGGATCGGCAAGATCGGCGTCGACGCCGCCCGCGCCGTGGGCTATAGGTCGGCCGGGACGGTCGAGGGGCTGCTCCAGGACGGCGAGTACTTCTTCCTCGAGATGAACACGCGCGTCCAGGTCGAGCACTGCGTGACCGAGATGACGGCGGGCATCGACATCGTGCGCGAGCAGATCCGGGTCGCCGCGGGCGAGGCGCTCTCCTGCTCCCAGGACGAGGTGAGGCTGAGCGGGCACGCGATCGAGTGCCGCATCAACGCCGAGGACGCTGCCAAGAACTTCACCCCGGCACCGGGCACGATCACCTCCTACACGCAGCCGGCGGGTCCCGGCGTGCGCGTCGACTCGGGCGTCGAGGCCGGCTCGGAGGTGCTGCCGCTGTATGACCCGATGGTCGCGAAGCTGATCGTCTGGGATGCCGATCGCGAGGCGGCGACGCGGCGCATGCGCCGCGCACTGTCGGAGTTCGAGCTCGGGGGCATAAAGACGCTGATCCCGTTCCACCTCGCCCTGCTCGAGACCGAGCAGTGGGGCAGGGGCGAGACCTGCCGCGATCTGATCGGCGATCGCGAGTGGCTCGAGAGCGTCGCCGCGCGGCCCGAGGGCGGCGACGCCAGCGGAGGAGGCGGCGACGCAGGGGACGGCGGCGGCGGAGACGACGGAGCCGAGCCGACGGTGGAGCGGACCTACGCGGTCGAGGTCTCGGGGCGCCGCTTCGACGTCAAGGTGATCGGCGCGGCGCTCGCCGGCGGGGCCGGCGGAGCCGACGGCGCCGGACCCGCACGCAAGGCGCCGCAGCGCCGCGAGCGCGCCGGCGGAGGCGGCGGAGGCGGCGCCGAGCAACTCGTCTCGCCGATCCAGGGCACCGTCCTCAAGGTCGCGATCGAGCAGGGCGCCGAGGTCGAGGAGGGGGCGCTGATCTGCGTCGTCGAGGCTATGAAGATGGAGAACGAGATCTTCGCGCACCGCCCGGGAACGGTCGCCGAGCTGCCGGTCTCCGAGGGCGGCTCGATCGCCACGGGCGACACGATCGCGGTGATCAAGTCGCCCGACGCTCAGGCCGAGGAGTAGCGCTCAGGCCGCAGCCGGCGGCAAGGCCGAGCGGCTGTCTCTAGCGAAGGCTTGATCGCCCGGGCGGCCGCGCAGCGCCGAGTAGCGCTCAGGCGGTGGCGGTGGCGGTGGCGAAGCGCCGAAGTCGCTCAGGCGGTGGCGAAGCGGCCGATCGTGCCGTCCGGGCGCACGCCGCCGAGCCGCTCCGCGAAGATGCGGTGGTAGGCGACCTCCTCGCGCGTGCGCAATGGCGGATCGACGACCGTGCGCTCGGCTTCGAACTCCTCCTCGCTGACGCTCTCCTCCATCTGCTCGCGCAGGACCGAGGACGCGCCGCTGCCGTCGCCGAACTGGGCCTTCTTGCGCCAGAGGAACTCGTCGGGCAGCCAGCCGTCGAACGCCTGACGCAGCAGGCGCTTCTCCTGCTCACCCTCGCCGGCGAGCTTCCAGCCCGCGGGCAGCGCGAGCCCGAGCTCGATCACGTCGAGCTCGAGGAAGGGCACTCGCGCCTCGAGGCCGTGCGCCATCGTGACCCGGTCGGCGCGCTGGAGGTTGAGGTTGTGCAGACCCTCGATCGTGCGAACGAGCTCGGCGTGCAGGTCGTCCTCGGTATCGAAGCCGTCGAGGTACTCGTAGCCGGCGAAGATCTCATCGGCACCCTCCCCCGTCAGCACGACCTTCACGTAGCGCGAGGTGAGCTCGGAGAGCAGGTAGTTGGGCACGGCGCTGCGGACGAGCGAGGGGTCGAAGGACTCGATCGACCGAACCACCGCCGGCAGGACCGCCAGCGCGTCCTCGGCCGTGTACACGCACTCGCGGTGCTCGCTGTCGACGTGCGCGGCAACCGCGCGCGCGGCGAGCAGGTCGGGAGAGTCCTCGAGCCCGACTGCAAAGGTCTTGAGCCGCTGCCCGTGGCGGCGCGCATAGGGCGCGGCGATCGCGGCGACAAGGCTCGAATCGAGCCCGCCGGAGAGGAACACGCCCACGGGCACGTCGCCCATCATCTGGCGCTCGACGGCACCCACGAGGCAGTCGCGCACGCGCGTGAGGATCGCCTCGGGCACCGGCGCGCCCGGCTCCGCGGGCCCATCGAAGCGCTCGATGCCGTCGCGAGTCACCGCTGCGGCGAAGCGGGTGAGGCCCTCCTCGGGGGTCCAGTAGTGGCCCGGGGGGAACGCCTCGACGCGGTCGTGCCAGGCGGGATCGAAGGCCTGCAGCTCGGAGGCGAAACGAACCTCGCCCTCGCTCTCGTCGCGCGCCCAGTAGAGAGGCTTGATGCCGACCGGATCGCGCGCGGCGAGGAAGCGGCCGTCGTGCCCGGCGACGACGAAGGCGAACATCCCGAGCAGCTCACCGATCGCGTCGGGGCCGCGCTCGTCGACGAGCGCCAAGGCGACTTCGTTGTCCGACCTCGTCGCCAGACGCTGGTCTCGTAGGGTGGCGCGCACCGCCTCGTGGTTGTAGACCTCGCCGTTGCCGACCATGAAGAGCTCGCCCGAAGGGCTCACCAGCGGCTGCCGACCGCCCTCCACGTCCATGATCGAGAGGCGGCGGTGGCCGAGCCAGGATCCGTTCATCCGGATGCTGCCGGCGTCGTCCGGGCCGCGGTGCACGAGACGCTCGAGCATGCGGGATCCGGCGTCAGGCTCGGAGGCTTTGTATGTGGCGGCTATGCCGCACATGTCAGGCGTCCTCTGCTTTGGTCTGCATAACGGGTGATTAAGTATAACAAACTTACAATTGCGCGTGCGCGCAGGAGTCAGCCGCCGCGTGTCAGTGCGCGAGCGGTTCCGATTCGCGCGGGCGTCCGGGCGAGGTCGCCGGCTTACGCTCGGGCTCAGGCCACCGCCGCCGGGGCGGCCGACACGGGCCGTGGAGCGTAGGCGGCCGGCCGGCGGTCGGCGAGGTGCAGGTGGGGCCGGCGAGCGCCGCTCAACTGCGCCTGGGGATCGACCGAGGCCGTCGCCACCCCCGCGCGCAGCCCGGTGCGGGCGACGACCGCGCCGTAGGGATCGACGACCTTGGCGTGACCGAGGAAGCGCAGGCCTCCGAAGTGGCCGCTCTGGTTCGCCGAGACCCAGATCAGCTGGTTCTCGGCGGCGCGAGCCTGGTCGAAGAGGTCGAACTGGCGCGTGCGGCGGATGTTCGCTAGGCGCGAGGCCGGATCGGCGCGGCTGACCGGCCATGCCGACATCGACGCGACGATCTCGGCGCCGTCGAGCGCAAGCGCGCGCGCCGACTCCGGGAAGGACTTGTCGTAGCAGATCGACATCCCGAGCCGGCCGACCGGCGTGTCGAAGGCGGCGAAGCCCTCGCCCGGGCGGTAGAGCTCGCGGTCGCGCAGCGGCAGGTGCACCTTGCGGTGGTGGCCGAGGATGCCGTCGCCGCTCACGCAGATGGCGCTGTTGTAGGGCCCCTCCGGCGCATCCTCGCAGTATCCGGCGCACACGACGGTCGGCCCTGCGAGCTCGGCCAGGCGGGCGATCTCAGGGCCCTCGGGATCGAGCGCAGGTGGCGCCGCGCCGTCTGAGCCGCCGTCTGTACCGGGATCTGACAGGTAGCCGCCCAGCGCGCACTCCGGGAAGACCACGAGCGACACCCCGCGAACGCGAGCGTGTGCGAGCGTCTCCTCGATGCGCGCAAAGGCAGCGTCGATGTCGCGTCCGAAGGGCGCCGCGACGGCGGCCACCCGGATGGCGCTCATCGAGAGCACCCCACGATTCGCACCCTCTCTCGGATCGCCCCATTCATGCGAGCAAGTATCGGCGCCCGACCCGCGCCCGCATACCGCCCGATGTCGAAGATCACCTGTGCTCGGGCTGGACGAGCGGACAGTCTCAACTGACGCACTCCTCCCTCCGGCGGGGTAGCATCTGCCACGAGATGGTCCAAGGACGCGCCACAGCGCACCTCAGCGACGACTCGACCCGGGCGCGCGTGCTCGGCGGCCTCTTCTTCGGGGGAGGCACGATCGCGCTGCTGTCGCTGTCCGCCGGCGTGGCCGAGAGCATCGGCGCCGACGCCGTGATGAGTGCGAATCGAGTTGGTGTAGCGAGCCTGGCCGCCTTCGGATTCGCAATATCTGCCGTGCTGCTCGCCTTCGGAGCAGCCGTGCCTCGCCTGGCGCTGATGCCTCTGCTTGCACTCGGCAGCGTGCTGGCCGGCATCGCGATCTATCTGAGCCCGCAGAGCGGCGTTCTGTTCGCATTCTGCTTCGGCTGGGTCGGGCTCTACGCCGCCTACTTCTTCAGCTTCCGTCAAGCCGCGCTGCAGATCGGCTTCGCGGCGATCGTCTACGTCTTCGTGCTGACCGAGAGCAGCAGCAGCGCGCCCGGACAGCTCTTCGTGGTCGCCTTCGGCACCGTGATCGTCGCGGCGCTGCTGGTGGGCTCGCTGCGGCGCCGGGTGGAGCGGCTCGTGGAGGGCGCAGGCGAGGTGGCCAACCACGACGCGCTCACCGGTCTCCTGAACCGCCGGGGCTTCGAGGAGCTGATCCGGAAGGAGCTCGCGCGGGCAAAGACGAGTGAGCGGCCGCTGAGCGTGATCGTCGGCAACATCGACAACTTCAAGCAGGTAAACCAGCTGCTCGGCCACGACGCGGGCGACGAGACGCTCGTGCGCGCGGCGAACGTACTCGAGGAGACCAAGCGGCCACACGATACGGCCGCGCGTACTGGGGGCGAGGAGTTCGCACTGCTCGCCCCGGAGATCGCCGAGCACGATGCCTACCTGCTGGCCGAGCAGGCGAGGAGCAAGCTGCACGAGCAGTTCCGGGGTGAGGCGATAGCGCTCACGATCAGCTTCGGCGTGGCGAGCTTCCCGAAGGACGGCGCAAGTCCCGACCTGCTCGTGCGCGGAGCCGAGCGAGGCCTGAACGCCGCCAAGCAGCTAGGCCGCAATCGATCGGTGATCTACAGCGCCGACTTGGTCGAGCGCGTGAGCGAGGCAACGTCGGCTCATGACGAGCGCAGCGAGGCAAGCCTCGCCACGGTGCTCTCGCTCGCCGAGGCGCTCGACATCTGCGACTCCGGTACCGCGCTGCACTCAGAGACGGTCGGGCGCTACGCCGAGGCGACCGCCCGCGGCCTCCACCTCCCCAGCGAGCGCGTCGAGCGCATCCGGCTCGCGGGGGTAGTCCACGACGTCGGCAAGATCGGCGTCTCCGATGCGCTGCTGCGCAAGCCCACGATGCTCGACGAGGACGAATCGGCCGAGATCCGCAAGCATCCCGAGATCGGCGCCCGGCTGCTCGGCGGCAAGGAGCTCCACGACCTGCGCGAATGGGTGATCGCCCACCACGAGCGCCCGGACGGAACGGGCTACCCGCGCGGGCTGAGCACCAACGAGATACCGCTCGAAGCCAAGATCCTGGCCGTTGCCGACGCCTACGAGGCGATGACGGCACGGCGCTCGTACTCGGAGCCGATGCCGCCG
>JBBSNQ010000026.1:0-11223 GCA_038232575.1 Solirubrobacterales bacterium
GGCCAGGCGAACGGGACGCGGCGGCACGACAGCCCCCGGCCGCGTACTGCTCCGTGCAGAGCCGGATGCGCTCGCGCAACTGGGCGCTCGCCTCGAGGACGGCTCGCTGCTCGTCTCGGCGACCAACGGCAAGACCACGACCGCCTCGCTGGTGGCGGCGGTCATGCATGCAGCCGGCCGCGCAGTGGTGCACAACCGGGCCGGCTCGAACATGCACTGGGGGGTCGCGACAGCCCTGCTCGACGCAGGGCGCGCCCGCGGCGAGCTCGGGCTGTTCGAGGTCGACGAGGCCTGGCTGCCCGAGGTCGCCGACGCGCTGCGGCCGCGGGCGCTGCTGCTCGCAAACCTCTTCCGCGATCAGCTCGACCGCTACGGTGAGCTCGAAGTGCTGGCCGATGCGTGGGCGCGCGCCGTCGCCGCGAGCGACCCGCACACGACGCTTGTGCTAAACGCCGACGATCCGCTCGTTGCCGACCTCGGGCGCGGCCGGGAGCGAGTGCTCTATTTCGGCGTCGAGGACGATTCGGCAGGCCTCGCGGAGCTGCAGCACGCCGCCGACTCGAAGTCCTGCCGCAACTGCGGCAGCGCCTACTGCTATGAGCGCGCCTATCTCGCCCATCTCGGGCGCTACCGCTGCCCGGGCTGTGGACGCTCTCGCCCCGCACCCCAGGTCGCCGCCCGGCGCGTCACGCTGCACGGAATGTCGGGCTCGGACGTCGAGATCACGACGCCCGTCGGCGAGCTCGGCGTCACGATCCCGCTGCCAGGGCTCTACAACGTCTACAACGTGCTCGCGGCGACAGCGGCCGCAATCGAGCTCGGCGCCCCGATCGAGGCGCTGCGTGAGGGCCTTGCGGGTGCATCGGCGGCCTTCGGCCGCGCTGAGCGCCTGCGCGTGGCCGAGCGTGAGCTCGCGATCGTGCTCGTCAAGAACCCGGCCGGTGCGAACGAGGTGCTGCGCACGCTCGCGCTCGAGCACGGTGCGCTCGACCTCTGGCTGGCCCTCAACGACAACATCGCCGATGGACGCGACGTCTCCTGGATCTGGGACGCGGACTTCGAGCTGCTGGCAGGCCGCGCCCGCACCGTGACCTGCTCCGGCACACGTGCCGAGGAGATGGCGCTGCGGCTCAAGTACGCCGGGGTGAGCAACGCGCCGCGCGTCGAGCGCGATCTCGAGCGCTCCCTGGATGCTGCCCTCGCCGACAGCGCGGGCGCTGAGGGCGGCGACCCCTCCCCCCTCTTCGCCCTGCCCACCTATACGGCACTGCTCGAGCTCCGGGACCTGCTCGCCCGTCGCGGACTGGCGGAGAGGTGGTCGGCTTGAGCAGTAGCGCAGAGCTCCCGACGAGCGCCGACGACGCGGCGACCGGCGCCGCGGATCGTGCGATCTGGCACGACGTCGAGTGCGGCGGCTACGAGGCCGACCTGCCGCTCTGGCGGACGCTCGCAGCTGCCGCCTCAGGCGCCGTGCTCGAGCTCGGCTGCGGCACCGGCCGCGTCGCGCTCGACCTCGCGCGTAGCGGCGTTCAGGTGACCGGCCTCGACAGCGACCCCATGCTCGTAGACGCCCTGGTCGAGCGCGCACGGGGACTGCCGGCCGATGCGCTCGTCGCCGACGCGCGCGCGTTCGAGCTCGGCCGAGGCTTCGGTCTGGTGATCGCGCCGATGCAGCTTGCACAGCTGCTCGATGCCCACGGCCGGCATTGCATGCTCGCAGCGGCGCGGCGGCACCTGCACGCCCGCGGCGTGCTCGCCGTTGCCCTCGCCGACCCACTCGATGGCGCCCCGGACGGCTCGATCGGTCCGGATGCCGCTCCGCCGTCAGGCGCCGTGGCGCCGCTGCCCGACGTGCGCGAGCTGGGTGGCTGGGTCTACACGAGCACGCCGCTCGCGGTCCGCTCCGACCAGGGCGGCGCCGTGACGATCGAGCGCGCGCGCCAGGCTGCCTCGCCAGACGGAGAGCTCACGGCCTCACGTGACTGCGTGCGCCTCGAGGGGGTCATGCCGGCGTGGCTCGAGCAGGCGGCAGCGCGGTACCGCTTCCGCGTGCGCCCCGCGAAGCACGTGCCCGCAACCGACATCCACGTCGGCAGCACCGTCGTCCTGCTCGAGGCCATCTGAATGCCCGCGGCCCGCCTGCGCGTCTGCGCCCTGTATCCCGACCTGATGAACATCTACGCCGACCGGGGCAACCTGGCGGTGCTGCGGGCGCGCTGCGAGTGGCGCGGGCTCGGCTTCGAGCTCGCGGCAGCCGGTCTCGAGGACCCGCTTCACGCCGGCGCGCACGACATCTTCTACATCGGCGGCGGCCAGGATCGCGACCAGCTTCGGGTGGCGCACGACATGGCCGGATCCAAGCGCGACGCCCTCCACGCCGCGGCGGCGCGCGGCGCCGTCGTGCTCGCGGTCTGCGGCGGCTATCAGCTACTCGGCTCGAGCTACCTCGTCGGCGAGCAGGAGCTCCCGGGCATCGGGCTCGTCGACATGACGACCGTGCGCGAGGAGGGGCCGCGGCTGACCGGCAACTGCGCCATCGAGGTGGACCTCGGCCGTGGGCCCGCCATCGTCGCCGGCTTCGAGAACCACGGCGGGCGCACTCAGCTGGGCCCCGGCGAGGCGCCGCTCGGGCGCGTCCTGCGCGGACACGGCAACAACGGCCGCGACCGTACCGAGGGCGTGCGCCGCGACAACGTCATCGGCACCTATCTGCACGGTCCGCTGCTGCCCAAGAACGTCTGGCTCGCCGACCGCCTGATCGAGCTCGCTCTGGGGGTCGAGAAGCTCGACCAGCTCGACGACGCCCTCGAGCACGCGGCGCACCGCTCCGCACGCCGCGCCGCCGGAGTCTAGCGGCCGACCAACGGCCCGCTGCCGCGCCGCCGGTGGCCCTAGAGCCGACCGCCGGTTGCGGCGCGGCTCGACAGCCGGTTGCGGCGCGGCTCGACCGCCGGCTGCGGCGCGGCCCGCCCGCCGGCCCCGTTAGCTAGTAGCGGTAGTGCTCGGACTTGTAGGGCCCCTCGGCCGGGATGCCGAGGTAAGAGGCCTGATCGGTCGTGAGCTCGGTCAGGCGGACTCCCAGCGCCTCGAGGTGCAGCCGCGCCACCTTCTCGTCCAGCGTCTTGGAGAGCACGTAGACCTTCTTCTCGTACTCGTCGTTGCGGGTGAACAGCTCGATCTGGGCGATCGTCTGGTTCGTGAACGAGTTCGACATCACGAAGCTCGGGTGCCCGGTCGCGTTGCCGAGGTTCAGCAGGCGACCCTCGGAGAGCAGGATCACCGTGTGGCCGTCCGAGAAGCGCCACTCGTCGACTTGGGGCTTTACGTTGACCTTCTCGGCATCGCCCGAGCGCTCGAGGCCGGCCATGTCGATCTCGTTGTCGAAGTGGCCGATGTTGCCCACGATCGCCTGGTGCTTCATGCGGGCCATGTGGTCGGCGGTGATGACGTCCTTGTTGCCGGTGGCGGTGACGAAGATGTCCGCGGTCTCAACGACATCCTCGAGCGTTGCCACCTGGGAGCCCTCCATCGCGGCCTGCAGCGCGCAGATCGGATCGATCTCGGTGACGATCACCCGAGCGCCCTGCCCGCGCAGGGAGTCGGCGCAGCCCTTGCCGACGTCGCCGTACCCGCAGATGACGGCGACCTTGCCGCCGATCATCACGTCGGTCCCGCGATTGATGCCGTCGACCAGCGAGTGCCGGCAGCCGTAGAGGTTGTCGAACTTCGACTTGGTCACGGAGTCGTTGACGTTGATCGCGGGGAACAGCAAGTCCCCGGTCTCGGCCAGCTGGTAGAGCCGGTGAACGCCGGTGGTCGTCTCCTCGGTGACGCCGAGGCAGCCCTCGGCTATGCGCGTCCACTTCTGCGGATCCTCCTCCAGCGTGCGCTGGAGCGTGCTCAGGATGACGCGGAGCTCCTCGGAGTCGGCCGACTCGGGATCGGGGACCGCGCCGGCGCGCTCGAACTCCGCGCCCTTGTGGACGAGCAGCGTGGCGTCACCGCCGTCGTCGAGGATCATGTTGGGTCCGGCTCCGTCGGGCCAGGCGAGCGCCTGCTCCGCGCACCACCAGTACTCCTCGAGCGTCTCGTTCTTCCAGGCGAAGACGGGCACGCCGACGGCGGCGATCGCGGCGGCGGCGTGGTCCTGGGTGGAGAAGATGTTGCAGGAGGCCCAGCGCACCTCGGCGCCCAGAGCCGTCAGAGTCTCGATCAGCACCGCGGTCTGAATCGTCATGTGGAGCGAGCCGGTGATGCGTGCGCCCTTGAGCGGTTGCGCGGCGGTGAACTCCTCGCGCGTCTTCATCAGGCCCGGCATCTCGTGCTCGGCCAGAGCGATCTCCCTGCGGCCGTAGTCGGCAAGGCCGATGTCGGCGACCTTGTAGTCCTCGGCAATGGCGTCGTGCTGGCGTGTGGCCTCGGCGGTGCTCATATGAACTCCAGGATCGGGTGTGGGGAAGGCCTCGCGGGCGGTGAAACCGGCTCTCGACCGGTCGCCAGGCGAAGCAGGCGGCGTCGCGACAACCGCGCGAGCGCGTGCCGAAGTCTAGCGGGCAGGCCTCAGGAGAGCGCCCCGCTGACCTCGCGGGCGGCGCGCTGGCCCGACTGGACGGCGCCGTCCATGTAGCCCATCCAGACCGTCGCGGTCTCGGTGCCGGCCCAGTGGACGCGTCCAACCGGCTCGCGCAGAGCGTGGCCGTAGCCGTACCAACCCCCAGCGGGAAAGCAGCCGCCATAGCAGCCCCGCGTCCAGGGCTCCTCCGCCCAGGCCTGCTCGACGTAGCCTCCGGCACGGCGGGCGCGCTCGCCGAAGAGGCGCGCGAAGGCCTCGAGTACGGCCGCCCTGCGCTCGCCCTCTCCGAGCCGGGCTAGCTCGCGGGCGCGGCGGCCTTCGACGAAGCCGAGCAGCACCCCCGGCACGCCGCCTTTGGGCGAGCAGTCAAAGGTCGCCGAGACGGTGCCGGTATCGCTGATCGCCTGACCGCTCAGGCCCTCGGCGCGCCAGAAGGGCTCGTCGTAGATCGCGAAGCACTTGGTCACCGTTCCGTGCGGCATCCGCTGGCCGAGCTGGTCGCGCGCGGCGGGCAAGGGCGGGTCGTGCTGGATGCGCACCGCGAGCGCCGGGGCGAGCGCGACGATGGCGCGCCGCCCGCGCAGCTCGAGCCCGTCCGCCGCCACGGTCACGGCCCCGTCGCGGTCGTCGATCCGGCGCACCGGCGCGCCGAGCCGCACGCGCTCGCCGAGCTCTTCGGCCACGCGTTCGGCCACGAGCGCCGATCCGCCGGCAAAGCGCTCCTGCTGCGCCCCTCCGCCGGTGCCGAGCAGCGACTCGAGCCCGCCGGCGGAATGAATGTAGAAGAGAACGTGCAGGAGCGAGACCTCCGAGGACTGCACGCACCAGACGGACTCGATCGCGAGCTCGAGCAGCGCTCTCGCCCTGGCGCTCGCGACATTGCTCTGCATCCACGACCAGAAGGTCTGGGCGTCGAGGCGCTCGGCGTCGGCCGCCTGCCACGGCGCTTCGAGCGGCACGCTGCGGGCGAGGCTGTCCAGCCGCCACATCGCCTGCGCGGCGTCGGCCAGCACGACGGGATTGATGCGCGGGATCAGACCCGAGTAGCGGCTCAGGTCGCTGCCAAGCGACACGATGCTCTCGCCCTCGTCGTAGGTCGGAAAGGTCTCGACGCCCACGGACCGCGTCAGCGCCGCCATCCGGCGCTGAGTCGGGCCGAGGAACGCAGCGCCGATATCGACGACCTCGCCGTCGCCGATCGGCTCGCTGCACATCCGCCCTCCGACCCGGTCGCGTGCCTCGAGCACTGCGACCGAGAGCCCGGCGGCGACGAGCTCGCGCGCCGCCGTCAGGCCGGCGAGCCCCGCGCCGACGACGACGACATCGACATCGACATCGGGCCCGCGAGCGCCGACGGCCGGCGCGCTCACGAGCGCGCGCCGATCCCCGTCGACCCAAAGCCCCCCGACCCGCGCTCGGTCGCGGGGTCGAGCTCAGGCACCTCCTCGATCTCGGGGGCGTCGAAGCGCACCACTACGAGCTGCGCGATGCGATCGCCGGCAGCTATCTCGAAGCGGTCCCTGCGGTCGGTGTTGAGCAGCAGGACCCGGATCTCGCCGCGGTAGCCCGGGTCGATCAGTCCGGGTGCGTTGACGAGCGTGACGCCGTGTCGCGCCGCGAGCCCGGAGCGCGGCAGCACGAGGCCCGCCCTGTCAGGGCCGAGCGCGAGCGCGATGCCGGTGCCGACGCTCAAGCGCTCTCCCGGCTCGAGCAGAGCGCCCTCCGCCGCGTGCAGGTCGTAGCCGGCGTCGTCGGGGTGGGCGCGCACGGGCGTCCGCGCTGAGCCGTTGAGGCGCGCGAAGCGGAGCGTCACCGCGTCGTGCCGTTGACCGAGTAGCGCTCGAAGCGCGGCGCGGCCGCGGCGGGAAGGCGGGCACGGATGCGCACGCCGTCGCTCGTGTCCTCGCGCTCGAGCTCGCCCGCGAGCTCGTGCAGCTCCGACAGCTTTCCCCCCTCCGAGTATGGGAGCAGCAAGTCCACCGCCTGCAGCGACCCGATGAAGCTCGCCTCGATCTCCGCCTCGAGGCGCTCGAGCCCCTCCCCCGTCTCGGCCGAGAGCGCCACTGCGCGCGGATGCCGGAAGCCGAGCTCGCGCCGGCGCTCGGCGCTCAGCAGGTCGACCTTGTTGAGTGCGAGCACGCGCGGCATCTCGGCGGCGCCGATCTCGCCGAGGACGCTCTCGACCGCCGCCGCCATCGCTTCGATCTCCTCCTCCGGCGCGGAGGCGTCGAGCACGTGCAGCACGAGATCCGCCTCGAGCGTCTCCTCGAGGGTCGCCGAGAAGGCCTCGACGAGCTGATGCGGCAGTCTGCGGATGAAGCCGACCGTGTCCGTGAGCAGGTAGGTCCGGCCGGAGACCTGGAACGTCCGCGTGGTCGGGTCGAGGGTGTGGAAGAGGCGGTCGCGGACGCCAACCTCGGCGCCTGTGAGGGCGCGCAGGAGCGTCGACTTGCCGGCGTTCGTGTAGCCGGCCAGCGCGACGGTCGGCAGCTGGGCGCGCTCGCGCTCGCGGCGCATCAGCTGACGCGTCGCCCTCGTGCGGTCGAGCCGCGCCCTCAGGGCGCCGATGCGGTCGCGCGCGAGCCGGCGATCCGTCTCGATCTGGGTCTCACCGGGGCCGCGCGTGCCGATGCCGCCGCCGAGGCGCTCGAGGTGGGTCCAGAGCCCCCGCATCCGTGCGAGGTTGTACTCGAGCTGGGCAAGCTCGACCTGCAGCTTGCCCTCGGCAGAGTTCGCGTGGTCGGCGAAGATGTCGAGAATGACCGCGGTGCGGTCGATCACCGGAACGCCGGCCTCCTGCTCGAGGTTGCGCTCCTGACGGGGGGCGAGCTCGTCGTCGCATACGACCACGTTCGCCCCCTCACGCGTGATCGCCTCGCGCAGCTCGGTGAGCTTTCCGCGCCCGAGATAGCGATCCGGATCCGGGCGCGGCCGGCGCTGGGTGAGCTCGCCGGCAACGGCCACCCCGGCGGTCCGCAACAGCTCGCGAAGCTCGGAGAGATCGACCTCCTCGGGGCCGGCCGCGACGCATAGAGCGCGCTGGCGCGCCCGCGGGTTGCGCACTCCCTCGCCGTGGCGCCCGTTCGCCCGACGACCGTCCGTCGCTCGGTCCATTCCCCAGGCAGTGTAGGGGCGCCTCGCGCCCGCGGCAGGTCGCGGCAGGTGCCTGTCAGGCGCGCGGCAGCGGGGCGCGCGGCACCGGCGGGATGACCCCTTCGGTGCTGAAGGGCTCGAGCGGACCGGATCCCGGAAGCACCACGACCCCCTCCTCGGGATCTCCCACCCAGAGGGCGTGGCCGACGGCGTAGCGATGCGCGCACAGAGCCGCGGCGGCGGCCTCGAGCTCCTCGATACGACGATGCCAGAGGTCGCCGTCCGGATCCTGGACGTGGTCCTCGAGCAGCTCGTCGATCCGCCGCTCGATTCCGAGCGGATGGCGCTTGGCCGGCATGCGCCGGCCCTGGAGGGAGAAGAAGATGCCATCGGCGTTGGTCTCGAAGATCCGCGCCGAGCGGAAGGCGCCCTCGGGTACCTCCCCTTCGGCATCGTCCTCGGGGCGCTCGTGCTGCTCGTCGTCGATGGCATCCGCCTCGCCGCGGCCGTTGCCGTTACCGAGGCCCGCGGGGGGCGCCCCGTCCTCCTCGACGTCTTCGCCGCGCTCATCCGCGCGGCGGGAGGTGTCGGGAACGAACAGTCCCTGCCTTGCGAGGCCCTGCAGCAGCCGCAGCGCGTCCTCCCGGAAGGGCTGCACCGGCACTCCGCACTCGCGCAGGCGCGTGTCGCAGAGGCGCAGCTCACCGGCCGCCCCGGGGCGCGTCGTCGGAGCTGCGATCGCCACGACGGCCTCCTCGGCGCCGGTCAGCTCGGCCAGTAGCTGCTCGGTCGTTCCAGGCTCGTAGAAGGTCGCCTCGAGGCGAATCGGCGGCTCGGGGTCGCGCACCTCGTACAGGGCACACAGGTAGTGAACGTCGGTGCCCATGCAAATGCCGCAGTAGCGCATCGGACTAGCTCCCTCCCAGCCCCGCGCGCAGCCGCTCCACGGCCTCGCGCAGGCGCTCGTCGTCGATCGTCAGCGAGATGCGGAAGAAGCCCTCGCCGCTCGGCCCGTAGGCTGACCCCGGCGAGACCACGACACCTGACTCCTCGAGCACCTGCTCGCAGTAGGAGGCGGAATCGTGGCCGGCCGGCACGGGCGCCCAGACGTAGATCGTCGCCTGCGGCGGCACGACGTCGACACCGATGTCGCGCAGGGCGTCGCAGACCAGGTCGCGGCGGCGCTCGTAGATGGCGCTCATCACGCGCGCGGCCTCCTCGCCGTCCTCGAGCGCGGCGACCGCCGCCAGCTGCACCGCCTCGAACATTCCGCTGTCGATGTTCGTCTTCAGCCGCCAGTAGGACTCGACCGCCTCGGCGTTCCCGACGAGCGCCGCGGTCCGCCAGCCGGTCATGTTGTAGCCCTTCGACAGCGAGAAGACCTCGACCCCGACGTCCTTCGCACCCGGGGTGGCCAGGAAGCTCGGAGCACGGTAGCCGTCGAAGGTGGTCTCGGTGTAGGAGGCGTCGTGCACCACCAGCAGATCGTGCTCGCGCGCGAGCTCGACCACGCGCTCGAACAGGCCCGGCGGGACGACGGCGCCGGTCGGGTTGTTCGGGTAGTTGATGAACAAGAGCCGTGCCCGCTCGAGCTCCCGCGCGGGGATGCGCTCGAGTGCGGGCGCGTAGCCCCGCTCCGGGTCGAGCGCCACGGGCACGGCGTCGGCGCCGGCCAGCAGCGGGCCGCCCGTGTAGACGGGATAGCCGGGATCGGACGCGAGCGCGGCGTCACCGGGATCGAGGAAGGCGAGATTGAGGTTGAAGACGCACTCCTTGGCACCGAGCGCCGGCACGATCTCAGTCGCCGGATCGAGCGCTACGCCGAAGCGGCGCTCATAGAAGGACGCGACCGCCTCGCGCAGCTCCGGGCGTCCGCGGTTCGACGGGTACTGGTGCGTGCCGGGATCGGCGGCGGCCTCGCGCAGCGCGTCGACCACGAATGCAGGCGTCGGGGTGTCCGGGTCGCCGATCCCCAGCGAGATCACGTCGACGCCCTGCTCTCGCTTCGCGGCGATCTTGCGTTCGAGCTCAGCGAACAGGTAGGGCGGCAGACGGTCGAGCCGCGCGCTCTGCCTCATGCGAGCGCTCGCAGGTCGTCGAGCAGCTCGTCCGCGAGCGAGCCTCCGTAGACGGCGAAGGCCGGCCCACTGAGCTCGAGGCGAAGGTCCGAGCCCACCGCTACCTCGAGGTCGCCGCCCCCGAGATGGACCGTGAGCGGGCTCTGCGCGCCGGCGACAACGGCGGCGACCGCTGCGCCGCTCGCCCCAGTTCCCGACGAAAGCGTCTCCCCCACGCCGCGCTCGAAGATTCGCGCCGTTATCTCGCGCTCTGAGTCGCGGCGCCAGAAAGACACGTTCGTGCGATTGGGAAACAGCTCATGGCATTCGATCGGCGGTCCAAGCTCCTGCAGGTCGAGTTGCTCGAGCCCCTCCCTCACTTCGATCGCGCACTGCGGGTTGCCGACCAGGACATGCTGGAAGCGCAGCTCGCGGGCGCCGGCGCTCAGCTTTCCGGTTCCGTCAGCGCCGCCGGAGGGAAAGTGCTCGGAGCGCAGCCGGGCCGAGCCGATGTCCAGACTGCAGGCGGAGGCTCCGGTGATCTGTGCCCGGACCTCGCCGGCCGCCGTCTCGATCGAGAAGGCATCCCGCTCGGTCCAGCCACGCTTGCGAAGGTAGAGCACCGCCTCGCGGGCGCCGTTGCCCGACAGCTCAGCCTCCGACCCATCGGGGTTGAAGATGCGCAGGCGCGCAACCGGCCCGGACCGCTGCGCCGGCCCGAGCAGCAGCAGGCCGTCCGAGCCGACGCCCACATGCGGGGAGCAGATCCGCCGCACGCGCGCAGGCGTGAGCTCGAGCGCAAGCTCGCCCTCCTCCACGATCACGTAGTCGTTGCCGAGCGCCTGCCACTTCTCGAACCTCACGCGCCTGAGGGAAGGGCCACCAGCGCGGGGGCCGCGCAGATCTCCCTGGGAACGAGCACCTTCATCGGGCGCGGAAGCTTATCGTCGCGCCGAGCCGCGGCACGCGGCGGGCGGTCAACCGACGCCGGCGGGCGGTCAACCGACGCCGGCCAGCACCTCTGCGGCCACTTCGGCGGCCCGGCGGCCGGTCACGTCGATCTCGCGCACCCCTGCGAGCTTGCGCATCCAGGTGAGCTGGCGCTTTGCGTACTGGAAGCTGCGCCGCTTCATCGCCTCGATGTCGCCCGCCAGCAGCTCGCGAAAGCCGACCGCCGCCCGCGCTGTCCTGGACGCGCCCGCTGCGTCCGCACGCCGCACCTCTGCCTCGGCACCCGCTGCGACCATCGCCTCCACGCGCTGGGCGATCAGCCCGCGCAGCGCCTCCCTCTCCATCGTGAGTCCCGCGAGCAGCGTCGGGTGTCGCATCTGCGCCGTCCACAGCTCGGAGTCCCCGCGACGCGGCTCGAGCGCTCCGAGCTCGACCAGCTCGAGTGCCCGCACGACCCGCGTGCGGTCACCCGGCTCGATGCGTGCCGCTGCCCACGGCGCCCGGCGGGTGAGCTGCGCGTGCAGCGCTGCCGAGCCATGCTCCTGCGCC
>JBBSNQ010000027.1:0-10985 GCA_038232575.1 Solirubrobacterales bacterium
ATCCGGGCCACGACGATCAGGCCGCTCACCTCTCTCATCAGGGGGATCGCGTCGGCCACGACGGAGATCGGCGGGGTGTCGATCACGACGAAATCGAACTCCTCCGCTGCCGCCCTTCGGAGCTGCTTCATGCGCTCAGACTCGAGCAGGTCCGCGGGGTTCGGCGGTGGAGGTCCGGCAAAGAGCACGTGCATCGGACGACTGCCGTCGATGCCGCCGTGAGCTGCCGAGACCGGAACCTCGCGCACGCCGTAGTCTGACCATTCCTCCTGCCGCCGGGCCAGCAGCTGGCCGAGGCCGTCCTCGACGCCCACGCCGACGCTCGCGGCGAGGCTCGGCTGGCGCAGATCCGCCTCCACGAGCAGGGTGTGCGCGCCCCCTCCCGCTACGGCCGAGGCCAGGTGCCACGCCACCGTGCTCTTGCCTTCGTCCTGTGCTGCCGAGCTCACCAGCACCGTGCGAAGCTTGCGGTCGACGTTGAAGTAGCGCAGGTTGGCGCGCACCATGCGAAAGGCCTCGGCCACCGAGGCGGGCACGCTTGTGGCCGCCGGTCCGGCGGCCGCGAGCTCGGCGTTGCGAGGGATCACTCCGAGCGTCGGGCGGTCGAAGATCGCTCCGACCTCGTCGGGATCGGTCACGCGCCTGTCGAGGCGCTCGAGCAGGAGCGCCAGCGCGCAGCCGAGGAGCAGTCCCAGGGCGCCGCCGAGCAGGCCGTTACGTAGGGGCTTGGGCGAGGACGCGGAGTCGGGTGGCCGCGCCGGCTGGACGAGCTCCGCGTTGCCGGTCTGGAGCGCGGCGAGCGTCTCGAGCTCCGAGGCGCGCTCCTCGAGCGAGCGCCCGCGCGAGCCGCGTCGCTCAGACGGAGCTAGTCCCGCGATCTGGCGCCGGAGCAGCCGTTGCGCCTGCTCGATCTTGGCGCGATCGGCGTCGCGCCGGAACTCGATGTACTGATTGGCGAAAGCGTTGGCCAGGCGCGCGGCTGCCCTGGGAGCGGTCTCGGTCGCCTCGATCGAGACGACGTCCGCCTGGCCCTCGGCAGAGACCTCCACGCGATCAGAGACGTCCTCGCTGTCTAAGTCGCCGGGGACGCGGCGCGCCGTGCGCGCGGCCACGACATCGAGCGAGACGAGCTCGACGTTCGTGGCCGCCTCGCGGGCCGCGTCGCGCTGCTGCTCGACGAACGACGAACCGAACAGCCGTTGGTCGAAAGCGGGGTCGCGGAAGAGGAGCGATGCCGCCGCCGTGTACTGCTTCTCGCGCAGCAACGAGAACGCAAGCGCGGAGCCGGCGGCGACGACGAGGCACAGCACGACGACGCCCCACCGCCTTCGAAAGAGAGCGGCAGCGGTCTGGAGGTTGAAGCTCTCGGATCCTTCAGGGTGCAAGGACGGCCTTTGGGTTTAGCGTGCGCGTAGGCTCCATCGACTCGTGCGCGTAGGGCTCCATCACCTGCCGAGGCAGCGCCTACCAGCGTCCCGCGTTCCTCCCGATCGGACTGTAGCGGCTCCCGCACGGGGAAGGATGCAGTTCGTGCCTCCGAGGTCGTCAGATGCTCGGACGCGTAACCCGGGTCGGCGCCCGGGGTTGTGAGCGTGATGGCAAGCTCGAGAAGCGAGACCCAGCCCGCGCTGGGAGGACCCCAGCTCGAGCCGCGGCCGAGGGAGCAGGCACAGCAGCCGAACGAGCAGCGGGCGGAGGCGCTCATCGAGCGCGCGCTCTCCGGGCAGGCGCCCCGGCGGCGCATGCTCGTGCTCGCCAACCCCTACGCGACGACGGTCTCGAGCCGGCTGAAGAACCTCGTCGTCTACGCGCTGCAGAGCCGCTACGCGGTGGAGGCGGTCGAGACTGAGGCGCCGGGCCACGCGACCGAGCTCTGCCGCGAGGCGGCGAGCGAGGGCTATGACCTGGTCGCGGCCTTCGGCGGCGACGGCACGATCAACGAGGCCGCCAACGGGCTCGCCGGCTCGCGTACCGCGCTCGCGGTGCTGCCCGGCGGCTCGACGAACGTCTTCTGCCGCACGATCGGCGTGCCCAACGACGTCGTCGACGCCGCCGAGCACCTGCTCGGCCTCGCCGACCGCTTCGAGCCGCGCCTGATCGATACGGGTCTTGCCAACGGGCGCCACTTCGTCTTCTCCTCGGGCGTCGGGCTCGACGCCGACGTCGTCGCGCGCGTCGAGAGCCGGCCGGAGCTGAAGGCCAGGCTGCGCGAGCACTACTTCACCTACGCGGCGTTCACGACCTTCGGGCGCTCCTACCTTGCCCGTCCGGCACGGGTGCGCGTGGAGGTCGACGGGCGGGTGCTCGAGGGCATCACGGCGCTCGTGCAGAACTCCGACCCCTTCACCTACTTCGGGGGCCGCCCGATACGCGTCTGCGAGGGCGCCGGGCTCGACACCGGCCGGCTCTCGCTTACCGTCCTCAGACGCGCGGGCCTGCTCGATCTCGCGACGCTCGCTCCGCGGGTCTTCTCCGGACGCGCCGCCTGGGTCGCGCGCCATCGCCACATCGACGCCGTCCAGGCGCTGACCGAGGCGCGCGTGAGCGCCCTGGGCGGGGGCGCCCTGCCGCTGCAGGTCGACGGCGACTACCTCGGCGAGGTCGACGAGGTGCGCTACGAGAGCGCGCCGCGCTCGCTCGCGATCGTCGTCTGAGCGACCGCGTGCTGCGTCCATAGCTCCCTGGGCAGTGCCTTGCGAGTGCTTGCCACGCCTAGCCATCGTCGCTAGAGTCCAGCACGACATTGAGCCAAGCCCCGCCCAACGAAGCTGACGACCAGCGGAAGCCCGACGCCGACGAGGGAATCACCGAGGCCTCGGGAGACCTCGAGCGCTCCTCTGGCTTCGCGTCGCTGAGCGACGCGAAGAGCGAGCTCGAGCTAGAGCGCGAGCAGCGGGCCGCCCTCGAGGATCAGCTCGAGGCGCTGGAGCAGCAGCTCGAGGGGCTCGCCGAGTCCTCCGAGACCGCGACCCGCGAGCTCGAGCAGCAGAAGGGCGCGACCGAGCAGGCGCAGGCGGAGGCGGAGCGGGTGCGAGCGGAAGCCGAGCGGGTCCGGGCGGACGCAGAGCAGATCCGCGCCGAGGCCAAGCGCTCCTGGGGCGAGGCCGACTCGGCACGCGGCGATACCGAGCACGCGCTTGCCGAGGCTCGCGAGGAGGCCGAGCAGGCGCGAGCCGAGGCCGAGCGAGGCCGTTCCGAGGCCGAGCAGTCACGCACCGAGGCCGAGCGCGCGCGCACGGAGGCCGAGCAGGCACGCAGCCAGACCGAACAGCTGCGGACCGACGCCGAGCACGCGCTCGACGAGATGGAGCGTTCGCTGGCCGAGGCTCGCTCCGAGGCCGAGCAGGCTCAGGGCGAGTCCCAGCGCCTGCAGGCCGACGCCGAGCGCCGAACCTCGACGGCGCGCCACGCCGTGGACCAGGCTCGCGAGTCGCTAACCGCCGCCCGCACTCAGGCCGAGCGCGACCAGGAGCAGCGGATCGCCGTCGAGCAGCGGCTGCATTCACTCGAGCAGGCGAGCGAGCGCCAGGGCAGCGAGCGCGAGGCGCAGCTCTCAAGCCTTAGGCAGGAGGTCGAGGAGGTGCGCGAAGCCCTCTCGAGCACGCGTGCGGAGGCGGACCGGGAACAGGAGCAGCGCGCCTCCCTCGAGCGGCAGCTGCGCGAGCTCGAGGAGTCCTCCGAGGCTGGGCGGCGCGATCTCGAACGGCGCCTCGGCGACGCGGAGCGGCGCAACGGGGACGCCCAGCGCACGCAGGCCGAGAGCGAGCGGGCGCGCGCCGACGCCGAGCAGACGCTGACCGACGCCGAGCGGGGCCTCGCCGAGGCGCGCGCGCAGGCCGAGCAGGCACGCGTGACGGCCGAGCAGGCGCAGGCCAAGGCCGAGCGCCAGGAGGCCCGCAGCCGCCAGTCGCTCGAGCAGGCCGAGGCCTCGCTCAGCGAGCTCGGAGAGGAGGCCGACCGCGCGCACCAGGAGCGCACGGCGCTCGAGCGGCGCCTGCACGCCTTCGTCGCCTCCGCCAACGCCAAGCGACGCGCGTCCGAGGCGCGCAAGGCGCTCGAATCCCAGCTGAGCGGCAAGCTCGCCGGCACGACCGTGGAGGAGCAGGAGCGGGATGCTCGCCGCCGGGCCGAGGAGGCCCAGCAGCGCGCCGAGGAGGCCCAGCAGCGCACCGAGGATGCTCAGCGACGCGCGGAGGAAGCCCAGCGCTGGGCGGAGGAGGCTCAGGGGTGGGCGGTCGGCGCCGAGCAGCGCCTCTCGGGCGCACAGGTCGCGCTGGCAGGCGAGGGGGGCACCTCCGGCGCGCAGCCGGCGGAGCCGGATGCAAGACCCAACGAGGGCGCCTGGACCGAAGCGGAGCCGGCGCTCACCGCGGGAACTAGCTCCGGAGATGCGACCTCAGAGGAGACAAGCGCCGACGCAGGTGGGCCGGCCGAGCCCGATGCCTCTTCGAACGCAGAGCCGGCCGAGGCGACGCGGGACGAGCGGGGCTCGGACGAGCACGACGAGGACGATGCCGGCGAGGAGCCGGAGACGGACCCCTCGCGCCGCGGGATCTTTGGCCGCTTCCGCCGTCGCGAGGATCCCCGCGCGGGGGAAGGCCGGGCTGAGGGAGAGGATCTGATGCTCGCCGCGGAGGACGAGGACCCGGTGGGCTCCGCGGAGCGCGAGGCTCCCCTCGGCGAGGCGACGGTGGCCTCGGATCAATGGAGCCCCGCCTCGGCAGAGGAGGAAGAGGCGTGGCTCGAGGAGGACGAGCTCGAGGACGAGGAGTTCGAGCAACTGCCCGAGCCAGGGCAGCCTTGGCCTGCGCTCAAAACCGCGGCCGAGGACGAAGCGACCCTCGACGAGGCGGCGGCGCCGGAGCACGCGGCGGCGTTCGAGGGCGAGGCGGCCATGGACCGAGACGAAGACGACCGCGATGACGACGGCGACCTGCCCAACGACGACGACGGACCGCCGCACGCAGCGGAGGCGGAGGACGGGCCCGCCGAGCCCGCCCGCGACGAGGAGGCCGAGCGCGAGCACAAGCGCAGCTGGCTGAGGCGGCTCTTCGGCCGGCAGGCCGAGCCCAAGACGGGCTACTAGCACCCAGCTCGCGTCAAGCCGGAGCCCGGGCCGGCCGGTGGGCTAGGGTCCGCGCCGCCACGAGCGCACGCCCTAAATGGACCCTCTGATCATCATCTTCGGCCTCGGCGTCGGTCTGCTGGTCGGGACCACCGGCGTCGGCGGTGGGTCCGTCATGACGCCGCTGCTGATCCTGGTCGTCGGCGTCAAGCCCGTGCTCGCGATCGGCACCGACCTCGCCTACGCGGCCATCACCAAGAGCCTCGGGGGCTTCCGGCATCTGCGGCTCGGGACGGTCGATGTCCGCCTCTCGCTGTGGCTCGCGGCCGGCAGCGTCCCGGCCGCCCTCGGCGGCGTATGGGTGCTGCACCTGCTCGAGCAGAGCTACGGCGAGGCCGTCGATGAGCTCGTGCTCGTGCTCGTCGCGATCGCCGTGCTCGTGACCGGCGCCGTCGTGCTCTGGCGCTCGCTGTTCGCTGTCGGAGCCGCCGAGCGCGAGCGCGTGACGATCGAGCTCGGCACCCGCCACAAGCTCGCGGCGGTCGCGCTCGGCCTGGGCGTCGGCTTCGTGATCGGGGTCACCTCGGTCGGCAGCGGCGCGCTGATCGCCGTCGGTCTGATCCTGCTGTTCAGGCTGACCCCGCGGCGCGTCGTGGGGACCGATGTCTTCCAGGCCGCGATCCTGCTCTGGGCAGCTGCAGCCGCGCACTTCGCCGCAGGCAACGTCGATCTCGGGCTGATGGCGAACATCCTGATCGGGTCGCTGCCGGGCATCTGGATCGGCAGCGGGCTCGCCACGCGGCTGCCGGAGAAGGCGCTACGGATCGCGCTCGGTATCGTGCTGCTGGCCTCGGGGCTCGGGCTGATCGCAAAGGCCGGGGCCGGTATCCCGGTGCTCGCGATCATCGGCGTTCCCCTCGGCCTCGCAGCGGCGGCATGGATCGTGCACCTGCTGCGCCGCCGGCGCACGGTGCCGGTCTCCGAGCAGGACTGAAAGCCAAGGACAAGCGGATGTCATACGAGATCAGCCACCTGCGCTACCTCGAGGCCGAGGCCGTCCACGTCATGCGCGAGGTGGCCGCCGAGCTCGAGCGCCCCGTGCTGCTGTTCTCCGGCGGCAAGGACTCGCTCGTGCTGCTGCGGCTGGCCGAGAAGGCCTTCCGCCCCGGTCGCTTCCCGTTCCCGATCATGCACATCGACACCGGCCACAACTTCCCGGAGGCGCTCGAGTTCCGCGATCGCCGGATCGCCGAGCTCGGCGAGCGGCTGATCGTCGCACGCGTGCAGGAGTCGATCGACAGGGGCCGCGTCGCCGAGGAGAAGGGACCGCGCGCCTCGCGCAATCGCCTGCAGACGACGACGCTGCTCGACGCGTTCGCCGAGCATCGCTTCGACGCGGCCTTCGGCGGCGCCCGCCGCGACGAGGACCGGGCGCGCGCCAAGGAGCGCTTCTTCTCCTTCCGGGACGATTTCGGCCAGTGGGACCCGAAGGCACAGCGGCCCGAGCTCTGGAACCTCTACAACGGGCGCATCCGGCCGGGCGAGCAGGTGCGCGTCTTCCCGCTCTCGAACTGGACCGAGCTCGACGTCTGGCAGTACGTGGCCGAGGAGGGCATCGAGCTGCCCGAGCTCTACTTCTCCCACCAGCGCGAGGTCTTCGAACGCGACGGGATGCTCTACGCGGTCAGCCCCCATCTCGAGCTCGAGGAGGGCGAGGCGCCCTTCGAGGCGATGGTGCGCTACCGCACCGTGGGCGACATGAGCTGCACCGGGGCGGTCCGCTCGGAGGCGGACACCCTCGAGCAGGTGATCGCCGAGATCGCCGCCACGCGCATCACCGAGCGCGGCGAGACGCGCGCCGACGATCGCACCTCGGAGGCCGCGATGGAGGACCGCAAGCGCGAGGGCTACTTCTGATGCCGGGCGCTGCGAGCGACGGGGCGTTGCGGGCCCACGCCGAGCGCCCCGTCGAGCTGCTTCGCTTCGCCACCGCGGGCTCGGTCGACGACGGCAAGAGCACGCTGATCGGGCGACTGCTGTATGACACGAAGCAGGTCTACGCCGACCAGATCGAGGCGATCGAGCGCGTCAGCGAGCAGCGCGGCGACGGCTACGTCGACCTCGGCCTCCTGACCGACGGCCTGCGCGCCGAGCGCGAGCAGGGCATCACGATCGACGTCGCCTACCGCTACTTCGCCACCCCCCGGCGCCGCTTCATCATCGCCGACACGCCCGGCCACATCCAGTACACGCGCAACATGGTCACCGGGGCCTCGACCGCCGCGCTGTCGCTGATCCTCGTCGATGCGCGCAAGGGCGTGCTCGAGCAGTCGCGCCGCCACGCGTTCATCGCGACCCTGCTGCAGATCCCCCACCTCGTCGTGTGCGTGAACAAGATGGACCTCGTCGACTACGACGAGGAGGCCTTCCACCGCATCGTCGACGAGTTCCGCGAGTTCGCGATGAAGCTCGACGTCCACGACCTCAGCTTCATCCCGATCTCCGCGCTGCATGGCGACAACGTGGTCGAGCGCTCCGAGCGGATGCCGTGGTACGAGGGAGTGCCGCTCCTCTATCACCTCGAGAACGTGCACATCGCCTCCGACCGCAACCTGATCGACTGCCGCCTCCCGGTCCAGTGGGTCGTGCGCCCCCGCTCGGACGAGCACCACGACTACCGCGGCTACGCGGGCCAGGTCGCGGGCGGCGTCTTCAAGACCGGCGACGACGTGCTCGTGCTGCCCTCCGAGCGCGAGACGCGGATCGAGAGGATCGACACCTTCGACGGACCGCTCAGCGAGGCCTTCCCGCCGATGGCGGTCACGCTACATCTCGAGGACCACCTCGACGTATCGCGCGGCGACATGATCTGCCGGCCCAACAACCGGCCGTTGGCTAGCCGCGAGCTCGACGCGATGGTGTGCTGGATGAGCGACCGCCCGCTGAGCGTCGGCGGACGCTACGCGATCAAGCACACCACACGCCAGGCGCGCGCGCACATCGACGAGCTCGAGTACCGCGTCGACGTGAACACCCTGCACCGCGACGAGCAGGCGACCGAGCTCGGGCTGAACGACATCGGGCGCGTGCGCCTGCGCACGAGCGTGCCGCTGCTGCTCGACGAGTACCGGCGCAACCGCACGACCGGCAGCTTCATCCTCGTCGACGAGGCAACCAACGAGACCGTCGGCGCGGGCATGGTCGGCGCGATCGGGGAATGAGAAGCCCGGGCGTCACCTGGCACGCCGGAGCGCTCACGCGCGAGCGCCGCTGGACGGCGCTCGGCCAGCGCGGCGCGACCGTCTGGTTCACGGGCCTGCCGGCATCGGGAAAGTCGACGATCGCGGCTGCGCTCGAGGAGCGCCTCGTGGCAGCAGGGCGCTCGGCGTACCTGCTCGACGGCGACAACCTCCGCCACGGCCTGAACGGCAACCTCGGCTTCGGGCCCGAGGCGCGCGCCGAGAACGTGCGCCGGGCTGCGCATGCCGCGCGTCTCTTCGCAGACGCCGGCACGATCGCCCTCGTCAGCCTCGTGAGCCCCTACGCCGCCGACCGCGCGGCAGCGCGCGCTCTGCACGAGGCCGACGGCCTCGACTTCCTCGAGGTCTTCGTCGCCACGCCGCTCGCCGAGTGCGAGCGCCGCGACCCGAAGGGCCTCTACGCCCGCGCGCGGCGCGGCGAGCTTGAGGGCATGACGGGCGTCGACGATCCCTACGAGCCCCCCGAGAGCGCCGAGCTCGTGCTCGACGCAAGCGCCGAGGCGAGCGCTGCCTCCGGCGAGCGCGTTCTCACCGCGCTCACCGAGTACGGCATCCTCTCGCCCGCTGAGCTCAGCTCCGCTCGCTGATCCGCCGCTCCGCCCGGACCCTCGCCTCAGAGCCGATCAACGGGCCGATCCGGTCGCGGTTGCCGGCGACGAGCCGATAGCCCCGCTCGACCAGGCCGGAGGGCACCGCGTCGGCGAGCGCCGCGAGCGGGCCTCCGCCGGGGAGCAGGCGGAGCATCGGCGCCGCCGCTGCGCCGCCTGAACGCACCTCTCCTCCGCCGCTCACGAGGTGCGAGGAGGCCATCCTTTGCTCCTCGTCCATCTCGGGCAGGAGCGCGCTGGCCTCGGCGCTCTGCAGCGCCACTGGGCGCAGCTGCCGCCCGCGATCCCAGGCGAGCAGCTTGGCGAGCGACCACTTGCAGAAGCCGCAGTCGGCGTCGTAGAGGATCACGGCGCGGCCACTGGCCACGCGCCCGCCGGCCACTGCGCCGCTACCGTGCTCAGCTGCCGCCGAGCGGCCCCGTGGGCGCGCGGGCTGCCTGGTCGTAGGGCAGGATCCAGTCGACGTGCCAGACCGAGCGCTGCTTCGATGCGAGATCGACCCTGGGATCGAGCAACAGCCGCGGCGGGCGGCCGTTGAGTGATACCCATACCAGAGCGCGCACCTCGATGCCGGGCATTCCCTGCTCTGCGTAGCGCTCGCGCACGTGCCGGGCGAACTGCACGACCATGTCCGGCCGACCCGGGAACTTGGTTACCTGCCGCTCGGTCAGGTAGCGGCCCGGCTCGACGATCCAGGTGCGGCCGCTCCTCGGATCGGTGGCCAGGAAGCGCGCGGTCTCGACATCCTTGTCGCGCAGCTTCTGGCGCCAGGAGAAGCGATGACCCTCCTCGGTCCAGTGCACGTCGCCCGGGTAGAGCTCGCTGCGCAGCGGGAAGAGGACCTGAGCGCCCACGTAGATCGCGAGTAGGACGACAGTGACGCGTTGGGCCGTGCGCAGGCGCGTCGGCGGCTGCCCGCGCGCTGGGGTCGAGGCGCTCTGCGGCGGCGTCGTCGACACCTGAGGGGTACCGGAGGCCTTCGCGGCGGTCGTCGTCTGCGGCGCCCCCGGCACCTTCGAGGCGGTCGAAGCCTCCGAGCCCCCCGCCGCCCAGCTCGGCAGGCGCGTCGCCAGGCCCTCCGGGAGGCGTCCCTGGATCCACCGTCCGAGCCGTCGCGGCCAGTCGGGCTCGAGGAACATGCTCGTCGCCACGATCGAGAACCACGGGAAGATCCCGATCTGGAAGAGGACGGCATTCATGAGGTGAAAGCCGACGAGCAGCGCGAACATGTACGGACGTGAGCGCTTCCAGATGAGCAGCGGAACGGCGAAGAGATCGAGGAAGAGGCCGCCGTAGGAGAAGGCATACCCCGTCCAGGCCTGCGCGAAGAGCGAGCCGATCAGCGGCGTGTCGTCGCGCTCGCCCAGCCAGGTGCTGAGCGGCTCGGCGCGAAACAGCCAGTCGGCGTTCAGCTTCGCGATCCCGCTGTAGATGTAGACGAGCCCAATCTGCGTGCGGATCAGGTAGAGCGCCCAGGCGGGAGCCGTGTCCGACCGGCGGCTTGGGTCGACCCACGTGTCGAGCGAGAGCGCGCGGTTGGCCGGCACGAAGATGAGCGCGAAGCTCATCAGGATCACGAGGTAGAAGTGGTTTAAGTAGGTCGCCTGGTCGAGCAGGAAGACGTAGCTGAACCCGACGAAGAAGAGCGCGGCGGCCACCCGGTAGAGCAGACCGGTCATGATCAGCAGCGCGAGGAAGCCGAGCACGAACCAGTGCAGGTACATCCCCGCTCCGGGCCACGGAGTCACCCAGCCAAAGCCGTGGTAGGTGAAGTGCCAGTCGGGCTGGATCCAGTAGCGCGGGATCCAGCCCTTGCTGAAGTAGCGGTAGGTCTCCCACAGCATCACCGCGCCGAAGGCGATGCGGAAGAGGACGAGCGACGCGTTGTCGAGCGGCTCGAAGAGCCGACGAGGAACGTCCTTGACCGCTGCGAAGCCGTCTCTCATCGGCGGTTGCGAGCTTAGCGCCGGCGTCGGGCTGTCGCGGACCCGGACCGCGGAGCGCGTCGCCCAGGCTGTCGCATCAGCGCCGGCGCAGCAGCCGGCGCGGGGA
>JBBSNQ010000028.1:0-10745 GCA_038232575.1 Solirubrobacterales bacterium
CGGCGGACATGGCCACGGCCGCCAGCCCGAATGAGCCGAGGACCGCTCCGCGATAGGGGCGGAGGAACCCGAGCAGGCGCCAGAAGACCCTCATCTCGGGGAGACTTTACTTTGTGAAGCGAGCGCTTCCGGGCTGCGGCGATGCGGATGCGAACGGCGGCGACTCGGGCCCCGACGGCGGCGACTCGGAGCCGAACGGCGGCGAAGCTGGCGCGAGCAGGCCCGAGATTGCAGACGAGCGAAACTCAAAGATCTGCTCGAGGTCGCGCTTGACGAACGCCCGGTGTGCGACCTCGCCGAGCGGCCCGAGCGGCAGCATGTAGCGGATCGTGTCGCGCATCAGGGTGCGATCGCCGTCCGCGACGAACTCGTGAACGTGGTGCCAGAGCCGGTAGGGGCCCGTTCGCTGCACGTCGACGAAACGCCTGCCCGGCTCCCAAGCGGCAATCTCGGTCACCCAACGCAGCGGGACGCCATGCAGGATGAGCCGGTACTCGATCAGCGTTCCGGCGGAGATCGCGAAGCGCTCCCCGGCGAGCAGGCGGAAGCGCAGCCACGGCGGCGTGATCCGCTCGAGGTTGAACGGGTCCGAGAAGAGCTCGAAGGCCTCCTGGCGGGGCGCCCCCAGGGTCTGCTCGAGCTCGACCAAGTGGATGCTCATCGAGCTTCCCTCACCATCGCTGGGCACTCGATCACGGGCGCATCCCTCTCACCGCACGCAACGCTCCAGCGTCTCGGTCTGGGAGTCGGTCGGCTGCTGCATGAAGAATGCGACCACCGAGCCCCGCCGGAAGAGGCGATCCTCGCCGGCCTCCGCGTCGGCGCGGCGCAGGTACTCGTCGAGCTCGCGCCGCGTGCGCTCGGCCTCGCCGGGAGTGCGTTCGACCGCGATGTCGGCGTAGTTGCGCCGCGCCCAGCGCACCTTGAGGCTTCCGACTGCGCCTCCCGCCAGCAGGAACTGCACGCTGCTCGGACCGGGCTGCGCCGAGGTCACATCCGCGTCGCGCTCGGCGCAGCGCGCGATCGTCTGCGGCTTCGGCGGCTCTCGGGTGCTGTTCGCCGGTTCGGGCGCGGGGTCGCCGTCCTGGCCGCATCCGAGGAGCAGCGCCAGAGCGGCGAGCGAGCATACGCAGCGGGCCCTCACAGGCTGCCCGGCGCGGCGATCCAGCGGCTGTCGAAGTCAAGGCTCGAATGCTCGGCGATGAGGTCATAGTCGCGGTCGTAGTGCAGCACGCCGAGCCCGTTGCTGTGGGCGGTCGCGGCGATGAGGTAGTCGATCGGCGGGCGTCGATGAAAGCGCTCGTTGACCCGGCCGAGCTCTACCTGCGCGCCGAGCGCGAGCCGCCAGACCTGCTCGTCCGCTTCGACGTAGGGCATGCTCCGGGTGAGCCGCTGGTGCAGGAACTCGAGTGCATCTCGGTCGCGCGCAGAGTAGAGCGCTTCGATCACGAGCGGTCCACAGGAGACGAGTTGGTCCGGTGCCGCTCGCTCGAGCCTGGCCGCGACCTGGGGTCGATCGGCGCGTGCGAAGACGGAGTTGTCGAGCAGATAGCGCCCGTCGGCCGTCAGGCCCACCCTGCTCACGGGTCGCGGCTGAGGCCGTGCTCGCGCACCTCGCGCGCGGCCTCTGGCTCGATGCCGGGCCCGCGCGTCAGGAACTCGATCAACTCACGCCGCTCACGGTCCTGCTGCGCGGCCGTGGCGCGGTCCTCTTCAGCGCGGCGGACCGCCACCTCGGCACCGAGCACGATCAACTCCCGTAGGTCCACGCGCCCGCGGGCAGCTCGTACCCGGTCGAGGGCCTCCTCGACCGGCCCGACCTCCGTGATCGTGTGTCGCTGACGGTTCGTCGGCACGCATCGAAGTG
Organism: Solirubrobacterales bacterium; assembly: GCA_038232575.1. GTDB lineage: Bacteria > Actinomycetota > Thermoleophilia > Solirubrobacterales > Thermoleophilaceae > JACCZP01. The sequence continues at coordinate 1,868 of JBBSNQ010000028.1, forward strand.
TAGCACCTGGTGCAGCACCTGAAGCGCAGCCAAGCGTGCAAGGCGTCGCTACTACGGGCGTCTCCAGTAGCTCCGGGCGGACTCGAACCGCCGACCTCACCATTCTGAGTGGTGCGCTCTAACCGGCTGAGCTACGGAGCCATCGAGCCGTCAATGTTAGGAGCGTGGATGATCCCGCGCCGCTGCTGCTCGCCGTCCCGAATCTCAGCGAGGGTCGCGACCGGACCGCGATCGACGCCCTGGCCAGTGCCTTCGCACCCCCCGGAGATCCGGCGCGGCTGCTTGACGTCCACGCCGACGCCGACCACGGTCGCTCGGTCTACACGCTCGCCGGCCGCCAGGGCGAGCTTGCACCGGCGCTGCTGCGGGGCGCGCGCGAGGCGATCGGCCGCATCGACCTGCGCCGCCACTCCGGAGCGCACCCTCACGTCGGGGCGATCGACGTGGCCCCGATCGTCTATCTGGAGCCCGGCGCGCGCGGGGCCGCCTGCGCCGAGGCTCTGACCGCGGGCGCGCTGATCGGCGAGGCGCTCGAGCTGCCCGTTCTCCTCTATGGAGAGCTCGCCTCGGTACCGGACAACCGCGAGCGCGCGAGCCTGAGGAGCGGTGGCACGGAGGCGCTTGCGCGGCGCCTGGCGGACGGCACGCTGATGCCCGACTATGGCCCGTCGCGGCCGCACCCGAGCGGCGGCGCCCTGCTCGTCACGGCGAGGCCGCCGCTCGTTGCCTTCAACCTCGAGCTTGCCTCAGCAAGCGTCGAGCACGCGCGGTCGATCGCGGCACGGCTGCGCGAGTCGGGTGGCGGTCTACGGGGCGTGCGCGCAATAGGCGTTGCCCTCGCGCAGACCGGTCGCGCCCAGGTGTCGACCAACGTGCACGACCACCGCGCGACGTCGCTGCGCTCGCTTGTCGAGGCCGTCGCCGCGGAGGCCGAGATCGCGGAGGCGGAGCTCGTCGGGCTCGCACCGCGCGCGGCACTCGAGGACTTCCCGCCCGAGGTGCCGCTGCGCGGCTTCGATCCCGAGCGACACGTGATCGAGAGAGCGATCGAGAACGCGTTACGCTCCGGCGGCTGATGGCACAGGCCAAGCGCAACCGCCGCCGCAAGCATCGCGGGACCCAGGCGGGTACGGTCGAGCGCCGCGGCCGGACCGGCCGGGCCCAGACGCAGGCGGAGGCAAAGCAGATATCGCGGCGCGGCGGCGCAGATCGCGCTTCGCGGGAGCTGCGCCCACCGACCTGGCGCGGATCGGCGGTCAGGGCGCTGATCGCCGCCGTCCTCTTCGGCGTCGTCGCGATCTTCCTGCTCGATCAGCCACCCCTCTCGGGCGTGCTGCTGGCCGCGATCATGGTGCTCGTGTACCTACCGGTCGGCTACTACACCGACCGCTTCATGTATCGCCGCCGCCAGCGCGCGGCCGGGCGCGCGTAGGCGGCCATCTGGCGGGCGCCGTAGAAGGACACCTGCGGTCGCCGTCAAGATCGACCTCCCTTAGCCGACGGACTACCGGACACATGAACGGTCATATCGACTAGGCTGAACGCAGGATGACCATCCTGCGCGACCTCGCCGACGAGTTGGGCGTCAGCGAGCGCACGCTGCGTCGCGCAGCGGCGGACGGCACGATCCGCGCCGAGCGCCCGAGCGAGCGCCGGCTGCGGATCAGCGAGGACGAGCGGGAATGGATCCTCGGTCATTGGCCCACGATGGGACGGCTACGGGCGGCGCTTCGCACCGAGCCGAGCGTCCGCATGGCGGCGCTGTTTGGCTCGGCAGCGCGCGGGCGCGAGCATCGCCACAGTGACCTCGACGTGCTTATCGATATCGATTCACCCACTCCAGGCCGTCTCGCGGCCCTCGAGGAGCGTCTGTCGCTTGAGGCCGAACGTGAGGTGCGGCTTGCCTCCGTGTCTCACGTCCAAGCTTCGCCCGGGCTGATGGCCGACGCGTTGCGCGACGGGCGTGTCTTGGTCGATCGCCAGGCGCGCTGGACCGAGATGAAGCGGCGCGAGCCGCACGTCCGGCGTGCTGCCGAACGCCGCGACCGGGAGTTGCGCGCGCTCGCCCTCCAGCTGCTTGAGCCCTCGCGGTGAGTGATGCCCCCGCTTGCGTCGAGCGATCCGGAGCGGGCCGCCGCACTCGAGCGCAAGGTGCTAGGGCGGCTGACCGACATCGCTCGCCACTACCGCGCGCTCGAGGCTGCGATGGCCGAGTTCGACGAGGAGTTTCGGCGCGAGCGGTTCGTGCGCGCTGCGAGCTCGACGGATCCAGCGCCGCTCAACAGGGTGAAGGCGGTTGAGCGAGGGCTGGACCAGCTCTTCAACTACCTGATCGAGCTCGGAGCGCTCGGGCTCGAGCTGGCCGGACAGCGCGCACCCGGTGCGAAGGCAAGCGCTCGCGCCGACCTGCGACTGCTGCGCGAGATCGGCGTCGTCGACGAGCCGCTCCGCGAGCAGCTTGCGCGTGTCGCGGGCATCCGCAACCGGGTCGTGCACGACTATGTCGGCGTCTCCGGTGCTGAGGTGCACGAAGCGGTCCGCCTGCTCCATAAGGCACTACCGCGCTTCGTCTCGGCGTACCAGGACTGGCTCCGCCGAGACTTCGCGGTGGCCGAGTAGCCGGCGGCTGCGGCAGCTAGGCTGAATCGCCACTATGGACGTGCGCATGTTCACCGTCGGCATGGTGCAGGAGAACTGTTACCTGATCCGGCGTGACGGCTCGGACCGAGCCCTGATCATCGATCCCGGCGAGGAGGCGCCGCGGCTGCTCGAGGCGATCGACGAGCTCGGCGTGACGCTCGACGGAATCCTGCTCACGCACACGCACTTCGACCACGTCGGTGCGGTCGCGCCCGTCGCGCGGGCGACCGGCGCCGAGGTGTGGGTGCCAGCCATCGAGCGGGGCGTGCTCGCCGACATCATGAGCTACGTCCCGTGGCCGGGGTTCGGCCCGTTCGAGTCCTACGACGCCGAGCACGACCTCGCCGGCGGGCAGCGCCTCGAGCTCGCGGGCTTCGAGATCGACGTGATCGACACGCCGGGGCACAGCCCGGGTCACGTGACCTTCTCGATCGCCGACGAGCAGGCGCTCTTCTCGGGCGACGTCCTCTTCCAGGGATCGGTCGGTCGCGTCGACCTGCCCGGTGGCGACTGGCCCACGCTGCTCGCGTCGATCAGCACGCTCGTCGACTCGTTCCCGCCGGAGACGGCCGTGCACCCGGGCCACATGGGCCTGACGACGCTCGGCGCCGAGCGCGCGTCGAACCCGTTCCTCGCCGAGCTCGCAAGGTAGATGATCGATCTTCCGCGCCCCCGCGCACACGCGGCCGCGGAATCGATCATCTAGGCCCATGGGGCGAAAGTTCAAGGCCCCCCGGGGCACGTTCGACGTGCTGCCGGCGGAGGGCCTGCGCAGGCGCGAGCTCATCAGGCTGACCGCGGAGGTGCTCGGCCGCGCGGGCTACGAGTCGATCGCGACGCCGGTCTTTGAAGACACCGAACTGTTCGCAAGAGGAGTCGGCGCGTCGTCGGAGATCGTTCAGAAGGAGATGTTCACCTTCTCCGATCCCGGTGGGCGCTCGCTCACGCTGCGTCCCGAGGGGACGGCGGGCATCTGCCGCGCCTACGTCGAGGCGGGCATGCACAAGCTGCCCCAGCCCGTCAAGCTCCTCTACCTCGGACCCTTCTTTCGCCACGAGGCACCGCAGGCGGGACGCTTTCGCCAGTTCCACCAGGTGGGGATCGAGGCGATCGGATCGGATGAGCCCTCGCTCGACGCAGAGGCGATCCTGCTGCTCGAGGAGCTGCTCGCGAGCGCGGGAGCGAGCGGCCTGCGCCTGCGGCTCTCGAGCCTCGGCGGCCCCGAGTCCCGCCGTGCCTATGTCGAGGAGCTGCGGGCATGGCTCCGCGCCCGCAGCGACGAGCTTCCCGAGGCGCTGCGCGCACGCGTCGAGGCGAACCCGATGCGCGCCTTCGATGCCAAGGATGAGCGTACGCGGGCGGTGATGAGCGAGGCCCCGACGCTGCTCGAGCGCCTGGCCGACGACGATGCCGAGCACTTCTCGGAGGTCCGGTCGCTGCTCGACGGCGCGGGGCTCGAGTACAGGCTCGACCCGACGCTCGTGCGCGGGCTCGACTACTACACGCGCACCGTGTTCGAGTTCGAGAGCGACCAGCTCGGCGCGCAGAGCGGGGTGGGCGGGGGCGGACGCTACGACGGGCTCGTCGAGGAGCTGGGGGGGCCGCGCGCGCCGGGCGTCGGCTGGGCTGCGGGGATCGAGCGCATCCTGCTCGCCTCCGATGCGCGCGGACCCGACGTAGTGCCACCCGTGTTCGTCGCGCTCGAGGATGGCTCGAGCGCGGGTGCGCGCGAGGGCTTCCTGCTCGCGCGCGACCTGCGGACACGCGGGTTGAGCGCGCAGATGGAGCAGAGCGGGCGCTCGCTCAAGGGGCAGCTCAAGCACGCCGACCGGCTCGGCGCGCGCTGGGTGGCGATCGTGGCGGGAGAGGAGATCCGCGTCCGCGACATGGCAAGCGGAGACCAGCGCGCGGCGGCGACCCGCGCGGAGGCGCTCGATCTGGTGCTCGCCGGTGCTGCGCGATGAGCCTGCCCGGCGCGCCGCGCGCGAACCTCTACCGCAGCGCCTGGGCGGGTCACCCACGCGCCGACGATGTCGGCGCCGAGCTGCGGGTCGCGGGCTGGGTCCACCGCCGGCGCGACCACGGCGGCTTGATCTTCATCGACCTGCGCGACCGCAGCGGGCTGCTTCAGCTCGTCTTCGATCCCGCCGAGTCAGCGCAGGCGCACGCGGCGGCCCACCGCCTGCGTCCCGAGCACGTGGTCTCAGCGCGTGGGACGCTCGTGCGTCGCGACCAGGAGGCGGTCAATCCGGGCCTGCCGACCGGCGAGGTCGAGCTGCGCGTGGCGGCGCTCGAGGAGCTCGCCGGCTCCGACACGCCGCCGTTCCAGGTCGACGAGGAGACGCCCGTCGAGGAGGCGTTGCGGCTGCGCCATCGCTACCTCGACCTGCGTCGCGCGGGCATGCGCGATGCGCTCGAGCTTCGCCATGCCGTAGTCCAGTCGATCCGCGGCTTCCTGCACGAGCGGGGCTTCCTCGAGATCGAGACGCCGATCCTGACGCGCTCGACGCCCGAGGGCGCGCGCGACCACCTCGTGCCGAGCCGGCTGCAACCCGGGTCGTGGTATGCCCTGCCGCAGTCGCCGCAGCTCTTCAAGCAGCTCCTGATGGTCGCGGGCTATGAGCGCTACTACCAGATCGCGCGCTGCTTCCGCGACGAGGATCTGCGCGCCGATCGCCAGCTCGAGTTCACGCAGCTCGACCTCGAGATGTCCTTCGTGGAAGAGGAGGACGTGATCGCGACCGTCGACGGGCTGCTGAGTGAGGTCCTTGCGGCCGGCGGTGTCGAGCTCTCCGCAGCGCCGGACCGCCTCACCTACGACGAGGCGCTCCTGCGCTATGGGACCGACCGCCCCGACCGGCGTATCGGACTGGAGATCGCCGAGCTCGGCCCGGCGTTTGCCGGCTCACAGTTCCAGGTCTTCGCCGGGGTGCTCGCGGCCGGCGGCGTCGTGCGCGGCCTGTGTGTGCCCGGTGGGAGCGAGAGCTTCCCGCGCAAGCGCTTCGATGAGCTGACCGAGCGCGCCCGCGAGCTCGGCGCCGGCGGCCTCGTCTGGGCGGTCGTCGAGTCCGGCGGCTGGCGCTCCCCGGTCGCGAAGTTCCTCGGAGAGGAGGAGATGGGCGCCGCCGCCGACCTGCTCGGCGCCGGCGAGGGCGACGTGCTGCTGCTCGTCGCCGACCAGGCCGCCGTTGCCGCGCGCGTGCTCGGCGAGCTGCGGCTCGCGGTGGCGCCGCCGGTCGAGGGCCATGACCTCGTCTGGATCACCGACTTTCCGATGTTCGAGTGGAGCGCTGACGAGGCGCGCTGGGATCCGCTGCATCATCCGTTCACGGCTCCCGCCGGCGATCTCGATGCCGATCCGGGCTCGTGGCGCAGCCGTGCCTACGACATCGTGATGGACGGCGTCGAGATCGGGGGCGGCTCGATCCGCATCGCCCGCCCGGAGCTTCAGCGACGGGTCTTCGAAGCGCTCGGGCTCGGACCCGAGGAGGCGGAGGAGCGTTTTGGCTTCCTGCTCGAGGCTCTGCGCTACGGGGCGCCGCCGCACGGCGGCATCGCGCTCGGGATCGACCGGCTCGTCGCGCGGCTCGCGGGGCGCGAGTCGATCCGCGACGTGATCGCCTTTCCGAAGACCGCCAGCGGCTCGGACCCGCTCACCGGGGCGCCCGCGCCCGTCGACCCCGCCCAGCTGCGCGAGCTCGGCCTGCGCGCCGCGCAGTAGCCGCCGCCGGGCGCTGCTAGCGTTCTGCGTGGTCCGAGCCTGTCCGCCAGCCGCTCTTATTTTGAGCCAACACCTCAGGGATGGGAGTCTGTTTCAGGGGCGGGGCATCACCCCGCTCCGGTGGACACCCACTTGCGTAAGCAAGGTTCAAATCCCGGGCGGCAGCGCCAGGCTGGGGCCGTTTACGTTGCGGCGTGCCGACCGGGCGCTCGACGAGCCATGAGCCAAGCGTTCGAGGATCACCTCACCGCGCCGCGCGGGCAGGGGCGGCTCGCACAAGCACCGCACCAGGGTGCGGCCGGGGGCGCGGCGTGCGGAGATCTCGTGCGGATCGCCGTGCGCGTCGAGGATGGGGTCGTCGCGGGGGCGGGCTTCGACGCGCGTGGATGCGCCTCCGTGCGCGCCTGCGCGAGCGCGGCGGTCGAGCTCGTCGAGGGGACGCCCCTGCTCGAGGCAGCCCGCCTCGGTGCGCGCGAGGTCGCCGCGGAGCTCGGCGGCCTGACGCCGGCGGCGGCCCACGGAGCCTCGCTGGTCGCCGAGGCGCTGCACCGCGCTCTCGGATCCGCGGCCGCAGGAGGCGCGCTGCGCCTCGAGCCGCCGCGGGCGGGTAGGACGCTCGTCGCGATGAGCGGCGGGGTGGACAGCGCCGCGGCCGCCCGCCTTGCCCTCGAGGCCGGGAGCGACGTGGTGGCGGTCACGCTCGAGCTGTGGGCCGATTCCGAGAACGACGGCGCCCGCAGCTGCTGCTCGCCACAGGCTGTCGGCGGCGCGCGCGCGCTCGCGCACGAAATGGGGTTGCCCCATCTCACGCTCGACCTGCGCGAGCAGTTCCGTCGCGAGGTGGTCGAGGACTTCATCCGCGAGCACGCCGCCGGCCGGACCCCCAACCCGTGTGTGCGCTGCAACGGGCTGGTGCGTTTCGAGGAGATGCTGCGACTCGCCGACGATCTCGGCGCGGAGCGGCTCGCGACCGGCCACTACGCGAGGATCGAGCGCGACGAGTCGGACGACGAGAAGGGGCCGCTCGTGAGCTGCGCCGCCGACCCGGCGAAGGACCAGGCCTACGTGCTCGCGCGGCTGGCGCCCGCCCAGCTCGAGCGCCTCTGGTTCCCGCTCGGTGAGCTCGAGAAGCCCGCGGTGCGCGAGCTCGCCCGCGAGGCGGGCCTGTCGGTGGCCGACCGTCCCGAGAGCCAGGACCTCTGCTTCCTCGCCGGGCTCGACGGGGAGCGCTTTCTACGCCGGCACGGGGGTAGCGCCCTCCCGGTGGCCCGGGGCGGGCCGGATGCTGATCCAGGCGAGCACGGCGAGCACGGCGAGATCGTCGATCTCGCGGGCACCGTGCTCGGCTATCACCGCGGCCAGCATGCTTTCACCGTCGGCCAGCGCAGGGGCATCGGCGTGGCGGCCTCCGAGCCGCTCTACGTCGTGCACAAGGACGCGGCGGCGGACCGCATCACGGTGGGCCCACGGTCGGCACTTGCCACGAGCAGCGTCCGGATAGAGGACGCGGTTCTGCGCCGTCCCGGAGCGAGCGTCGATCGCGTCAAGCTCCGCTACCGCGCGGAGCCCGTGCCCTGCCGTGTCGAGGGCGAGCCGGCCGCGGGCGAGCACCCGGACCTTACGATCGCACTAGCCGAGTCCGTCGAGCGGCCCGCGCCCGGACAGACTGCCTGCCTCATGGAGGGCGAGCGCGTGCTCGGCGCGGGTATCGTGCGCTACTAGTTCGTCGTGTTACGCGGCTGTGATCGTGCACCCCCCCGCGGGGCTCGTGGGGCCAGGGGTGTCGGGTGAGCGATGTCCAGCGCAGCTTGCAGCCACGGTCCGAGATATGTAGAGTCGCGCCTGCCACTGGACAAACGTCCTAGGCACAGGTATGATTTTGGCCTGCACAAGCGCTAGACACCCGGTGGGATCTCGGCGCGGGCGATGGACTGCTCGCAGCACGACGGCGTCCCCCCACGCGTCGGGATGACTGGTCTAGCCGCGGAAAGGCCAAGGATGGTTGAGGTATCGGGTCAGAGCTTTCAGAGCATCGGGGAGGCGATCCGCTCGGTTCTCGAGCTGCTCGAGAAGCTGCTGCCAGGCAGTTCGGTCTTCGTCGCCCACTTCGACGAGCAGGCCGGCTACTTCCGGGTCATCGACGCCCGCGCCGATGGCAGTTCCTACCCGGTCGAGTCCGGCTTCAGTATTCCGCTCGACAGCTCCTTCTGCTTCCACATGGCGGCTCGGCGTGCACCACAACTGACCGGCGATGCCGAGTCGGACCCCGTCTACAGCCAGCTCCCGGTGCGCGAGCGGCTCGACATCGGCAGCTACGTGGCCGCGCCGCTCGAGCTCGAGGACACCACCCGCGTCGGCAGCCTGTGCGCGATCTCTCGGCAGCTCGACGCCTACGAGGAGGACGACCTCGAGCGCCTCGCCGTGATGGCTCGCATTCTCTCCTTCGAGCTCGAGCGCGAGAACCGCGAGCTCGACCTGCGGCGCAACAACGAGGAGCTCCGCGACCAGGCGATCAGC